>NZ_JAAHGK010000436.1:0-5455 GCF_010672505.1 Okeania sp. SIO2B9
AAGGGCAACGGAGAGATGGTTAGCTCCTAATGCTTTCTCTTTGATTGCCAGAGACCGTTGTAATAGAGGTAAGGCTTCTGTGTAGTTGCCTTGGTCTCGGTACAGTCCTGCCAGGTTGTTGAGGCTAAGGGCAACGGAGAGATGGTTAGCTCCTAATGCTTTCTCTTTGATTGCCAGAGACCGTTGTAATAGAGGTAAGGCTTCTGTGTAGTTGCCTTGGTCTCGGTACAGTCCTGCCAGGTTGTTGAGGCTAGAGGCAACCTCTGGATGATCAGCTCCTAATGCTTTTTCATTTATTGCTAGAGACCTTTGGAATAGAGGTAAGGCTTGGCTGTAGTTGCCTTGGTATTGGTACAGTTGTGCCAAGTTGTTGAGGCTTTGGGCAACCTCTGGATGGTTAGCTCCTAATGCTTTTTCTAATATTGCCAGAGACCTTTGGAATAGGGGTAAGGCTTCTGTGTAGTTCCCTTGGTCACGGTACAGTACTGCCAGGTTGTTGAGGCTGGCAGCAACTGAGGGATGGTCAGCTCCTAATGCTTTTTCTAATATTGCCAGAGACCTTTGGAATAGGGGTAAGGCTTCTGTGTACTTTCCTTGGTAATAATGCTGCAGACCTAAAAGATGAATAACTATGGCAGCAGTGGTTTCAGAAGCACCTGCATTTTCTACAATAATTAAGGCACGTTCTAACAATAGAATAGCTTCACTATATTTTCCCTGTTTTGACAACTGACCAGCCTGTTGAAAAAGTCCCTTAAATTCCTCGACTTCCCCAGACTGTTGCGCTACCACAGCAGGTTTAATTTCCCCTACTACTGGTTTCACCATCCCCACAGTTAACCCACAGATACTAATAAATGTTGCTCCCCACACCAGAGAATATTTAATTATTGCTTTCATAAAATTCACCCCATTAGCACACCTACTTAATTATATATCCTTAGAAGTAACCAGTTATGCAGTTTACTTAATTTAACTCCTCTGTCATTGCGAGGCAGTGCTAAACAAGTTAAACTTTTGGGAAAGTCATTTATGTCGAATAATTCAGAACAAAGTGATAACTTAAATCAAAAATCATCTGAAACTTCTCAGAAACTAGAACCACCTAAAAAACCTGAACCTTCTCAGGAACTAGAACCACCTAAAAAACTTGAACCTATCGAGTTTGAAGAAACGCGCGTTCTTATTAATAGTGAAAGCAATTCAAATATTGTATAAGTTAGAAAAAATATCTCCAAATATCAAGAATAAAGTCAATTCTTATCTATGAACTATCAATGATTTATCCCTATTCTCCATTCTCTGTTTTCTGGAGATATCTAGTGAAGATGATTCAAATATTGTAGATTTTTAAAACTGCTAAATAAATAATTTTTAGCTTAGGTATTAACTTACCTTAAATCTACAAAAATCACCTAAACTACTAATACCATATTTGGATAATTTAGTGATAATAATGTAGGTTGGGTTAAGCGATAGCGCAACCCAACAAAAACCTATATATGTTTATGTTAAGTAAGTTGGGTTATGTTGGGTTTCGGGTTCCTCAACCCAACCTACAACATAGTGGTCAAAAATTTACTTCAACCCATCAACTAACTGCTCCCTCGCACTTTCCAACGCCTCCTTCAACTTACTCGGATCGCGACCCCCTGCTTGCGCCAAATTCGGACGACCGCCGCCGCCGCCTCCACACATTTTCGCTATCCCACCAATAAATTTCCCTGCTTGCAAATCTTTACTATTCACAGACTTACTAAAAGCAGCAACTAAACTGACTTTCTCCCCAGAAGCAGCACCCAATACCACAGCACTCTCGCCCAACTTTTGTTGTAACCGTTCCGCAGCAGTTTTCAACGCCTCCGCATCAACTCCAGGCATCTCCGCTACTAATATCTGAAACTCACCCACAGTCTCAGCATCCCCTAACAACTGGTCAGACTTCGCCACTGCTAACTCACCTTTCAACGCTTCCAACTGTTTCTGCGACTCCTTCAACTCCTGCTGCAAGTTACTCACCCGCTCCGATAATTCCTCCGGTTTTGCCTTAAAGCGATCGCTCAATTCCTTAACCACAGTATCTCGGACATTCAAATAATCTAATATTGCCAAACCAGCAACTGCTTCTATACGGCGCACCCCAGAAGAAATACCAGCTTCAGAAATAATTTTAAACACCCCAATTTCTGCCGTATTATTCACATGAGTTCCCCCACATAATTCCATCGACACTCCCGGATAGTCAACTACCCGTACCACATCGCTATACTTTTCACCAAACATAGCAACAGCTCCCTTTGCCTTTGCCTCATCCAATGGCATTTCCGCAACCGTCGCCGGATGTGCTTCAGCTATCCAACTATTCACCTGAGCTTCCACTTGCTCCACTTCCTCCGGTTTCAACCCCCGGGGACAATTAAAATCAAATCGCAAACGGTCAAAAGATACCAACGAACCCGCTTGAGAAATAGACTGGTCTACCAGGGACCGCAAAGCAGCTTGTAACAAATGTGTTGCGGTATGGTTTGCTTGCGCTCTGCGACGACAAGCAGCATCTATTTGAGCATTCACCGTTATTCCTAACTGTAACGAACCCCTTTCCACGCGACCGAAATGCACAAAAATATTATTCTGCTTCTGCACATCTTCTATCCGCACGACCACATTATCCCCACTTAGATAGCCGCGATCGCCTATTTGACCTCCAGACTCGGCATAAAAGGGCGTTTGGTCAAGTACCACTTGCACTTGAGTACCCGCTTCCGCAGACTCAACCTGTTCCCCTTCAGCTATTAACGCCATTACTTGCGCTGAGGAAGTCAAATCTGTATATCCTAAAAATTCCGTTTTGTCAACATCTAATTTTACCCCACCTTCAGCAGTTAAATCAATAGTTTCGTGGGCTGACTGAGAACGTTCTTGCGCCAGTTTCATTTCTTTTTCAAACATACTGACATCAACAGTTAAACCATTTTCTTCTGCTATTTCCTGAGTCAACTCCAGTGGAAAACCATAGGTGTCGTATAACTTGAAAGCATCTTCTCCCGAAATTTGTTTAGTTTTCTGAGTTTCCGGTTTTGCGATAATTTCCGCCAACAATTTTTCACCCCGCTCCAATGTTTCCAAGAAGCGAGACTCTTCCCGTTGCAACTCAGCTTTAATAGCAGTTTCTCTCTCCCGCAAATTAGGGTAAACATCCTCAGAAAGAGCGATCGCTTTCTCAGCTACTTTGGATGTAAATTCCCCAAAAATGCCAATCAAACGTCCGTGACGCACAACTCGGCGAATTAACCGTCGTAAAATATAACCCCTGCCAACATTAGATGCAGTGACACCATCAGCAATTAAATGTGCGACTGCTCGTACATGGTCGCCAATAACTTTCAGGGAAATTTTGGTTTTGTCATCACTTTTTTTGTAGTCGATACCAGCAATATCCGCAGCAGTTTTAATGATAGGAAAAATTAGGTCAGTTTCATAATTATTCGGCACTTTTTGTAATATTTGCGCCATTCTTTCCAACCCCATCCCCGTATCAATATTTCTGTTTTGTAGTGGTGTAAGATTTCCTTCTGCATCCCGGTTATATTGCATGAATACGAGGTTATAAAATTCGATAAACCTGCTATCGTCTTCCAGGTCAATGTTCTCATCCCCCAATTCTGGATGGAAGTCGTAATAAATTTCCGAACAGGGACCGCACGGACCCGTCGGACCCGATGCCCAAAAATTATCCTCTTCATCCATCCGTTGAATACGGTGTGCGGGAATACCAATTTTGTCGCGCCAAATAGCAAATGCTTCATCATCTTCTCGGAATACGCTGACAACTAAATGGTCTGGAGGTAAACCGAATATTTTTGTGGAAAGTTCCCAAGCAAAGGCGATCGCTTCTGGTTTAAAATAGTCGCCAAAACTGAAGTTACCCAACATCTCAAAAAAAGTGTGATGTCTGGCAGTCCGACCGACATTTTCAATATCGTTGGTACGGATACATTTTTGGGAAGTAGTAGCGCGGGGATATTTCCGGGGTTGTTGTCCGAGAAATATAGGTTTAAATGGTAACATTCCCGCAATAGTGAGTAAGACCGTGGGGTCTTCGGGAACTAGAGATGCACTGGGTAAAATAGTGTGTTCCCGTTGTGCGTAAAAGTCGAGAAATGTTTGTCGAATTTCGTTACCTGTGAGTTTTTTTGGAGACATAATTAATTCAGATGTTAGGTTGTGTAATTTTAATTTTCCGTCTATTCAGGCAAAGTTTTACCTGTTGAAAATTTACAACTTTTATTGTAATAGATATTAGGTGTTATAGACCATTGAACAACAGAAAATTTCTATAATAGCGGAAATCTTTATCAAGCATTTCCAGAAATTATATAAACTTTTTCCAGAAATCCCAGCAGGAGACTTTATCGAATTTTTCGTTTTTATTTTGCATCATATATATAATTTATTTGAAATATTTCACCGAATAAATATAGACCTAATTTATCAAGTTTTAGATACTATTTTATTGAGTAATTGAAAAATCTTTATATTTAATCTTAAATTAATCTTTCCTTTCGTTAATTTGTATAGATAATTTAAGACTAACTTAATCAAGTACCTCTCAAGTTAAAAAATATAAAACAAATAAAAATAAGTATATAAAAAAGGTTAAATTTGTTTGTATAATTGCTGCTTGGTCTAAAATTAGACAATGTAAATTTGTAGGCATAAATAGCAGCTTAATATTTCATTAGCTTTGGAAATTTAGGATAGTATATTGATTGTCAATATTAAGAAACTAAAACATCTCTAAAAATAATGCTAACTAACGGACTGATAGAAACCGAACCCTTGGAATTAGAGGATATCTTTATTTCTCTAGAATCCTTACCAGAACCTCCTGCTAGTCGTATTTTTGGTAATGGTGCCGCTACTATTTCAATTCCCGATAATCCAGTTTTGCAAGTTCCAGATGGTTTTACTGTTAATGTTTTTGCTGATAATGTTTTTCCTGAAAGTGGAAATCCTCGTTGGTTAGGAGTTACTCCAACTGGAGATGTATTAGTAACATCACTTTTCAATGATCGAATACTTTTACTACGCGATACAGATGAGGATGGTGTAGCAGATTTTTCTCAAGTTTTTGCCGATGCAGAAAATGGATTAAATGCACCTTTCGGCATGGTTTTTACTGAAGATTTTTTCTATGTGGGAAATACAGATTCAATAGTAAGATATCCTTATAATATTGGGGAAACAGAAATTAATGGTACTGGCGAAAAAATTGCAGATTTACCACCATTTGGAAATCATTTTACTCGGAACTTAGCAATTTCTCCAGACAATCAACTTTTTGTTTCTCATCGCTGACAGGAACACCCAGATGGTTCATTGTCTCCAGGACGTGAACCATCTGGGTGTTCCTGTCAGTGATGAGGTCATTTCCTATGCAGTGGACAAGCTTTCC
>NZ_JAAHGK010000437.1:0-5444 GCF_010672505.1 Okeania sp. SIO2B9
CTGAGGCCGGTCATGACATTCAACAGGCCAAAGGCAACAACAGGCAGCAAAAAGGACAGCAAAATGCCGACCAGCAGCGACAGGCCAGCCAACTATTGGATGGTCTTTAATTGAAGATACTTTATCTGGCTTAATTCCCAGTCAATTTTTAATTACTTTCATTGGAATAGTAGCAATTCCCACTATTTTTACTATCATTGGTGGATGGTATTTTCGCAAACAACCTCTGCAATTATTCCGTTTATTTTATGGAGTTGAAGCTCCTTTATTTTTACTCTGTTTATTACGTTTTTTTGTACTGCGAGAACTTACTCAAGCTAGTACTTTAATTTTAGCCACAATCTTCATTAGCATTATCGCTTTTGCTCTGGAAATGTTATATGGTTATGCTAATCGAAATAAGTTAGTATCGTGGCTACAAATGTTTGCCCACAGCCTGATGTTATTAACTGGTTTATATGTGGGAGTATTACTACTATTTTATGCCGTGCCAGTATCTGTAATGTTAGTACGAGAATTTTTCTCATTTTACTGGCTTCAAGGAATTATTTCTGAGTTAACTTATTCTCCTGGCTATGTATTTACATTGCTCTTATTTTTATTTGTCTTGGCTTTAACAACAACTTTATTTGTGTTTATGCCCTCAGCATTAGCCAGTTTATACGTTAATTCTGGACAAAGAATACTCAGAACATTTGCTAATCAACATGGTCATCAACGTACATTTCAGGGAATTATTGCGGTCATAACTGCTTGGATGATTCTATTTGTTTCATTTCAACAACAACCCCAAGTTGTAGCTTTTCAAATGTTAGATTTACCAGTCAGAAATGAAAGCGATCGCCAAGAACTTTTAGCTAATTCTAATTTAATTAAAGATGGATTAGTTAATGCCTATTTATCCTCATATCGTTATCTAAGTACGGCTGCCAGAAGTAACCAAATTCGGATCATGTACAGAAGCACATTTGGTTTGCCAGAATCAATTAATCAAACATTACAAGATTACTTCAATAATCTGATGTCACCCTTCTTATATAAAGGTGACGATAAAGACAAACAAAAAGCAGCCAAACTCTACAGTGATTTTTTCGATACACCGATTCAAAAAGCAGAACAAAAAGCAATTATTAATGCTATTCAATCGACAGCAAATCTAGATGAAGTGAAAGCTGGATTATTAAATATTGGGGAACAAAAAGTCTGGCTGAAAAACCAAGAAATTACAGTAAAAGAAAATAGAGATTGGGCAGATATAGAATTATATGAAATTTATGAAAATCAAACCTTTGAACCTCAAGAAATTCTCTATTATTTTACCCTCCCAGAAAGTGCAGTTATTACAGGTATTTGGTTAGGCGATACTGACAACCGCGCCCAACGTTTTCCTTTCAAAGTTTCGCCCCGTGGTGCAGCACAAAAAGTCTATAATTCTCAAGTCCGAAGAGAACGTCCGGTCGATCCTGCTCTCCTAGAAAAAGTCGGGCCTCGGCAATATCGTTTACGAGCATTTCCAGTACCAGCAAAGTTGTCAGTAAGGGAACGAAAAACTAACCCAGACCGACCAACACAAATGCACTTGTGGTTAACCTATCAAGTAATGGCAAAAGATAATAGTTTTGCTTTACCGAAGTTGAGAGAAAAACGTAATATCTATTGGAATAAAAACACCAAACGAATTTACAATACCAAGTCTGTCAGAAGCGATCGAGAAACATGGTTGCCACCTAGTCTTCCTGCAATTGCCGAAACAACTCCACAACAACATCAGATAAATTTCACCAACGGATATCAAATTTCTGCTCAACCGTTAGTAACGCCAGAAAAATTTTTACCGGAAAGCGAAAGGTTTGCAGTGGTTGTGGATACTTCCTACAGCATGAGAGCTAAAACCAAAGAACTAAAACAGAATATTGACTGGTTAGTGGCAAATGGTTTGGGAGACCTGAGTTTCAGTAACGGTGATGCAGACATATATCTGACTAATGTCGGTTTTCCAGCAGAACGCATAGATGATATTAGTCAGTTTGATACTGAAAAAGTTACATTTTTTGGTACGCTCCAATATCAGGAAATGCTGGAACAGTTTCTCCAGTTACGAGGGGATACTCGCTACAATGGATTGATATTGGTGACTGATGAGGGTAGTTATGAACTCTCGGATGATACTCAAGAAATGCCCAACTTATCTACTCCTTTGTGGATGTTGCATTTGGGAGCGATGCCACCTGCTTATGATGATGCCACATTAAAATTGATGCAAAAAAGTGGGGGTGGTGTGGCGACACAACTTACCGAGGTATTCCAACAAGTGACGGCAAAATCAAAATTAGGAAAATCTGTTGTCAGTGTAGCAGATGGATATGCTTGGTTTATGGAGAAAAAATCTGATGAGGAAATAATAGAAGATAATTTTGCTCCTCTGGCAGCTCAACAGTTAGTTTTGGGGCTGAGTAAAAAAATGAACTTGGATACTCTCGATGAGTTAGATGCTATTCACCCGATCGCAAAAACCTATAAAATAGTTACGCCTTATTCTTCAATGATAGTTTTAGTGAATGACGAACAACGGGAAGCACTCAAACGTGCAGAAGCAGCAGCAGACCGTTTTAACCGTAAAGTTGAGGATGGCAAGGAGGAATTAACCGACCCCAATAACCCATTAGATGCTGCAAATGTACCCGAACCTGGTATGGTATTGGGAATGGTGGCAATGGGAATAGCGCTATGGATAAGTCAAAGTTCAAAATTCAAAAGTTAAAAGTAGTAGGGTGTGTTTTGCTGGCACAAAGCGCAGCTTTGCGATAGCAAACAACAGTGTTTGCGGAGCATTCCGCACCGAAAGCGTAACGCAAAAAATTCTGGAATAGGCGGTGCCTTACATTGCATTAACGCACCCGACAGGACTGACACACCTTAAATAGTGCATTATAAAATGGGGAGATTCGGAGATGGGGAGATTGAAGTAATTATAGAATAATAAACATATACTATATAACCGGATTCTATATGATGGGGCGATAGGGGAATGGGGTGATTACGAAAAAAGCGATCTGCACAGTTTTAACTGCGTCAGTCTACTACTGGACTGTTTTATCTAAAATATGCATCAGATTTGTTATTGCGTTTTGCTGGCGCATAACTCCGTTAACGGTTCGCGACATGTTTGCGGAGCATTCCGATAGGAAAAAGCGCAGCTTTGCCATAGCACAGGAATATGTATTGGTAGACTCAGAATCAACTTTGCTAGAAATTTCTCGTCGAGGAGAGGGGAAAATGTGGCTTTGCAATTATTATGAAGCGGGGGAGGCGATCGCTTGAGAAAGTTTAGAGTTTGAATGTCCCGTGGAACTTTTGTATGTAAGTTTTATGAAGATTTGATGAAGTAGGCAAAATGACATTGACACCAGAAAGTGGAGCATATACTCTTATAAAAGAGTTTAATAACAAACAAAATAGAAACTCCTCTGTGTGGGTGTTTATGATTAAAACATATGTATGTAAATTACAGCTTTTTTCATTTCAGTAGACCACAGTAGAGAGGTTCCATGGAAATTTCCTACAGGCCTTTGATTGTGACGATGTAGTTGATAAATATGAAAAGCGCTGTAACTTACAAACTCATGGCAACAAATAAAGGAAAAATTAGATATGCACAATCAAAAACAAGCAATTAAGAGCAAAGCCACTAACCTAAACAAAATTGGTAAAAGAGCCTCCTGTCAGCTCCTCGCACTTCTTGCTTTGACAGCTCCTGCTAACGCTTTTGATCTGAAACTTACTGCACCTGACGGTTCTGAAAGAGACTTCTTTGGAGGGTCAGTAGCTCTAAGGGATAACCTCGCCCTGATTGGTGCACCACTAGACGATGACAACGCAAGAAACAGTGGTTCAGCCTACCTATTTGATACTACTACTGGCAGTTTGCTCCAGAAATTTACTGCACCTGACGGTTCTGACGGAGACATCTTTGGAAACTCAGTAGCTCTAAGTGATAACCTCGCCCTGATTGGTGCCCCAGGAGACGATGACAAGGGAACAGACAGTGGTTCAGTATACCTATTTGACACTACTACTGGCAGTTTGCTCCAGAAATTTATCGCACCTGACGGTTTTTCAGCTGGCGTCTTTGGAGGGTCACTAACTCTAAGGGATAACCTCGCCTTGATTGGTGCCCCAGGAGACCAAGAAAATGGAATATTAAGTGGTTCAGCCTACCTATTTGACACTAGTACTGGCAGTTTGCTCCAGAAATTTACCGCACCTGACGGTTCTGACGAAGACTTGTTTGGATTCTCAGTAGCTCTAAGCGATAACCTCGCTCTGATTGGTGCACTACTAGACGATGACAAGGGAAGATCCAGTGGTTCAACCTACCTATTTGACACTACTACTGGCAGTTTGCTCCAGAAATTTACCCCACCTGACGGTTCTGAATTTAACTTCTTTGGAAACTCAGTAGCTCTAAGCGATCGCCTCGCTCTGATTGGTGCATCAGGAGACGATGACAAGGGACGCTCCAGTGGTTCAACCTACCTATTTGACACTACTACTGGCAGTTTGCTCCAGAAACTTACCGCACCCGACGGTTCTGAAGGAGACATCTTTGGAAACTCAGTAGCTCTAAGTGATCGCCTCGCCCTGATTGGTGCCCCAGGAGACCAAGACAACGGAGAAAACAGTGGTTCAGCATACTTGTTTGATATTACTACTGGCAGTTTGCTCCAGAAATTTACCCCACCTGACGGTTCTGACGGAGACTTTTTTGGAGGGCTAATAGCTCTAAGGGATAACCTCGCCCTGATTGGTGCCCCAGGAGACCAAGACAACGGAGAAAACAGTGGTTCAGCATACTTGTTTACCATCAACCCTCAACCAACACCAGAGCCATCATCGCTCTTAGGAATAGCAGGAACAGTAGCGATCGCCGCCTTATCCCGAAAGAAGCAGCAGAAAAAATAACAATAAAAATTTATCATTTTCTTTGTGGGTTTAATACCCCACCGTCTACACGGTGTTCAAAATTACTTGGGGGAGCGAATCCCCATGTAATTTTCCTCCTGTCTCCAGTATAGCTGTCTCCAGTATAGCTGTCTCCAGTATAGCTGTCTCCTTCTTCAACATAGCTAATTTATTAAGCAAAGATCCAGAGTCTGAATTCTTTGCTTGATTTTTTTTGAGAATTCTAGTTATACCATGTCCGGATAATTAGTGATGAAAACACTTTTTTCCTGATCTCAATTCTCAATTCTCAATTCTCAATTCTCAATTGTCCTCCCTAATTAGGGCTTGCTGATTAATTCTAAAAGTATTTACAGATAAAGGTTTTAGCGTTTTAGCGTTGAAAAAAGTACCAACTTTTTGGTGGAAAAAGCTCATGCATGCTGGTATTTTAGGATGATTATGGCAGAAAAATTGAGAGACAATTCTTGCTCCTACCTCCT
>NZ_JAAHGK010000438.1:0-5443 GCF_010672505.1 Okeania sp. SIO2B9
TTTTGACCAACAATTTTCAATTGGGTTAAATTCAGGAGAATATGGAGAAAGATATAGCACTTTTATTCGGAGCTTCTTCAATTATATTTCTGATTTCCTCAACTTGATGAGCTGGTAAATTGTCCATAAAAACTTGAAAAACATTTTTACCGAGAAATTGTGGGTATGCGCCTCCCCTTTTCAGGGGAAAAAAGAAAAAATTTTTCATGATTAGTCAATCCTCTTGTTTTCAAGGAGAGGTAATTATTAATTATTAATTATTAATTGTTGAAAGTTATTCCTGTTTTAGCTTGAATTTTAGAACATAACTCTCTGAAAGTAGCATCTGGTTTTTCTGGAACTAATTTTGAGATTAATTCTTGAGAACCTTTTAATTTATGACCTGGACCTGGACGATCAGATTTTGCATCTATATGACCTGCCATACGTATATCTGTTGATTAGTTTTTGCACAAAACTTTTCGCTACTTGAAAACGAACAGCCAGTTGACGAATTGAGCTTTTTTGATTCAAATAAGTTTCCATAATTTTTTTTCTCAGATCGAGAGAATAAGCTTTCATATATAGGAACAGAAATGAGATTTTTAATAATTGATCAAAATTTAATTTTGGCCAAATCACTAAGTTCTGATTTTGACTTTAGTGATCGCCTATGAGACATTATTTGACTGATTCAATCATTACTGTTACTGTACCTCACTATCCTCGAAAGTGCTGTAAATACACCTATTATGGATGACGTCTTAGGTCACTGGTTTGAATACTGCCCGTCTAATGCTTTGCTTTCTTCACTGCCAGATATGAATGACTCCTTTGATCGTTGGCATTGCATAATTGCGGGAAGAGAATCACATTTGCACCTATCTGAAAATGTTGATAGGTTAAAACAAATTTTTTGACAGATATCAAAATCATCCCATGATGATGCAACGCTCCAGTTTTAGCTATAGAGAGGATTTCGGGTTATTTATTGTCCAAAACTCCCTCCTAATCAGCTTTTGCACCTAACATAACAAAATCAATCGAGATGTTAAGAAAGATGCGACTAATGCACACCTTAGCCGAAAAAGGAGAGAGTTTAGTTCTACTGTGAAAAAGAAACGATATTAATACAATTGATTCAGCCATTGATCCACATCAATGGCCAGCTTCTTACCTAATTGTAATAACTTGCTAATTTGAGGCAATTCCCAAGTTTCTCCTACCTCTACACCATTAGTTTGTATTTCACTATGATTTTTCCTTTGAATATAACCTAAACACAGAGGTACAATATGATTCTCCAGAGATTGGAAATATATCTCCTGAGCATTAATTAATGATAAACCTAGATTTAATCGATCACCTACTTCAATAATTCGCTCTAAGTTGTAGATATCTTGCTCTACATTATAATGTTCATTGTCATGCAAAATATGCCGGAGTGAACTAACTATTAACCTTTCTAAAGCTTCTTTAACTTCCAGGTTGTAGAACCGACATTGCTGTTGACCTACTTCAGTAGCAAGAGCTTCTAAATCAGCCAAATGATTCTGGCTCAATTTTCCATCACTACTTTCCGCTTCTAACCCCCGTACACTTGTTAAGAACTTATGACCTAATGCCACTTCGGCAGCTACCTGTAACTCTTGGGGTACAGGTAAATTATCTCGGTGGAAAGCCATCATTATGCTATAATTATCTCGGTACACCTGACTATACAATTGATCCAGGCGATTGAGAGTTTCCTGACTAAGTAGCCCCATTATTCGTTGACGTTCCTCTGCAAATAGATCCTTCAGGCTAAATGAACGTTCGCCAAATAACTCGCTCATAGTCATAATCACATTTGCTATACTAGCTTCTTGCAAAGCATCAAATAGCTTTTGTTTCAGTTTATTATAAACTATTTGTCCGCTAAAGGGGCGAATACAGCAATGGAAATCCCATCCTCCCAAATGCAGTACAGCAAAAACAAAATTCTTACATTCTAGCGTAATTTCTGAAACTAGCTCTAACTGACCAACTGCTAGACTTAGATTACCCATGCGTCGCATTTGATAATCATGTTGCTTGGCGTTATAGCAGTAAATTCGCTGTTCGCGAGTATAAGTAGTAAACAAAGAATTAATGGCGTAGTGAGCTGCTACTTGCTCTAAACTAATTTTAGCTGTAGCAACTAATTGCCGATAAACTTCATCACCTGTTTTGAACAACTCTACATTACTGGGGGCAAAAGCAAGTCGCCCGATAAATTCTTTTTCAAGTTCTAGCTGTATCCCTGATACATCCTCTGCTAATTCTATTGCCCTAGCTGCATAACGTAAAATTTGAGTGCCTTCTGGTCGGGATATTTCATCAAAAAACCAGCCACAACTTGTAAACATTAATAGTGAATGTCTTTGCATTTCTAGTAAACGCAAAGCATCTACTTTTTCTATTTCTGTTAAGTCGTGACTTTGATGCTTGGAAAAGAAATTATTAATGTTAGTAATAGAGCGGTCGAGAATTACTTTAATGTATTCATCTCGTGCTGCCCAAACATCGTTGAAGAAGTGACGACCCAAATCTTCGTAAATCTCTACAAATTGATCCCGTAGCCAATTGAGTGAATCTCGCAATGGTCTGCGCCATTTTTGATTCCAGGTGCCTCCACCACCGCAACCACAATCATCTTGCCAACGGTCAACACCATGAGAACAGCTCCAAGCTGTTACTGGTTTTAAAACAACTTCCCAAGTAGGGGAACTAATGCTGAGATAATGAGCAAAGTTGGTTACTTTCCAGTCACGCTGAGGAAATTCTCCTAAGAAGGCATAGGCAAGGCATTTTTCTGTACCACCTTTGTGATGACCGAATGTTTCGCCGTCAGTGGCAACAGAAATCAATTGGGAGGGTCGGTGGTCTCCCCGCACAGCTTGGCCTAATCGTCCGGCAAAGTTATGGGAACTATTTAGGACATCGTTGAAGCCCATATCTCTTGATATTGGACCATCATAGAAGAAGATGTCAATGTATGGAATTTCTGTGGAGTTATCGCTGTTATTTGGTAAGAAACAACGATAAGGTTGGGTGGGGTCAATTTGACTGCCACCTACTTCTATCCATTCAGGATTTTCGTTTTCTGAGTTTGGGAAGGGGCGACAACGTTCTGCTTGGGAAGGTGCTAAGATAATAAAACGAATCCCTTCTGCGACTAACACTTCTAGGGTAGGATAGTCAACCGCTGTTTCTGCTAGCCACATTCCTTCGGGATCGCGACCAAACCTGGAGCGGAAGTCTTCTTTACCCCACCGAATTTGAGTGTATTTATCTCGTTCATTGGCTAGGGGCAAGATGATATGGTTGTATGCTTGGGCGATCGCATTGCCATGTCCATCTAGTCGTTGGCAACTTTTGCGGTCTGCCTCGATAATTTTTTGATAGACTTCCATATCGTGACGCTCTAACCAACTCATTAAGGTTGGACCGATATTGAAGCTCAGATATTCAAAGTTATTGGCGATCCCCACCAATTCTCCTCGTTCGCTTAAGATTCTGGCAAAAGCATTGGGGCGATAGCATTCGTGTAAAATTCGCTCATTCCAGTCATGGTTTGGAGCTGCACTAGGTTGACGTTCGATAGCGTCTAGGTAAGGATTTTCTCTTGGTGGTTGATAGAAGTGACCGTGGATAGTTACATAAATTCCTGTAGCAGTGTTAGAAGGTGCTACAGAAGTTGTACGGTCTTTGGTTGTTTCAGACAATGATACTTCTACAACAGAGTCGTTAAGTTGATTCAATTTCTTTTCAAATGAGGAAACCATGCGATCGCATTCTCCATTTTCAATAATAAATTATTGTCTTCGTCTTACTCTGACGAAACTGCTAGGTCTAGAATTTTTTTCAAACATTGAATACGGTTGTTCAATTCTAAATCCAAGTTGATTTACTTTAATTTCAATAATTTCAATTACATTTTCTACGTTTTAGCAATTTTTGCAGAGTTAATGAAAGGCAGATTATGTTTAGATGCTCTTGATTAGTTGTCCAAGCTCTTTAATTAAAAGCTACAAATTTCTCACTTTCTTTACCTTAATTTTAGTAGGTGAGATTTTTGTCAGTTTAATATAATGTTGAGAGCTTACTTGCAGAGTTAAAAAAGATTTAATAGTTATGTTTGTGATTTGTATCATAAAGTCTAACTTAGTTAAAAAGCAAGACTGTAGTTATAAAACTTAATTTTACTTACCATTCTCTATAAATTAGTAATATTAATTTATCATGTCATCAAACTTCTGTCTCCAAAGCTAATAATGAGGTGAAGTTTTGGAGTCTTCCTAGATGAAGCAAAAATGCTAACCTTTTAGGGTGTTTCACAGCTTTTGCCTGTTGTCTGTTCTCTACTATACCGAGGGGTGCTAGATTTGCTATTCAGATACGACCTGGTGGTGCTTTGTTCCGACCTCTATCTCCAATGCGATGATGGGGTGTGGTTTTGGAGTCTTCCTAGATGAAGCAAAAATGCTAACTTTTTAGGGTGTTTCACAGCTTTTACTTGTTGTCTGTTTCTTACTATACCAGTTAATGTCAAATCATTAGAAAATGGTAAAAGCGATAATTTGAGTTGATACCAACTTCAGTTAATTTATTGTCCTCAAAAGGCCATTATATTGAATCAGAACTTATATCATGTCCGGATAATTAACGATAAAAAACCTTCTCCCTTTAAACTTTTCTTTTCCTTCTGCCTTCTGCTTTTTTTCCTCCAAAGTGTAAGTATTCAAGCGGACGTGATGTTACCCATGAGGTACGAAAAACTAGGATTTGAGATTGCTTTGTTTCGGACGAAAATACGTTGCAGGTGCGTAAGTCCGATGAATATCAAAAACTTTTGCTGAAACTGTCAACACATAATTTTTTCTGAGATATTTAGCACAAATGCCATGATTGATCGCCAAGATATCAACCAGACCTCAATTACTCAAGGACTTACAGAAAATGAAGTTATTGCTCGTCGTACTGCAGGTCTAGGAAATCAGGTCAAATTACATACAAGTCGTTCCTATAGCCAGATATTAAAGGAAAACTTATTTACTTTTATCAATGCTGTTTTCTTAACTATTAGTGTCGTTTTAATCTTTCTTTCTCGTTATGGGGATGCTTTCCTTGTAATTGTGGTTATTTTAGGTGGCGTTATAGTTAGTGTTTGCCAAGAAATATGGGCTAAACAAAAATTAGATCAAATTGCTTTATTAACAAGACCATTAGCTACCGTTATTCGAGAAAGTAAACAACAAAACATTGATCCCAGTGAAATCGTAGTCGGGGATATATTAGTTGCCCAAGCTGGAGATCAAATAGTGGTCGATGGCCAAGTAGTAGGAGAAGGCCGAATTGAAGTGGACGAATCACTACTAACTGGAGAATCGGACCTAATTCCGAAACTAGCAGAATAAACTGGTTGTCCTACTTGTTTCGGAAA
>NZ_JAAHGK010000439.1:0-5442 GCF_010672505.1 Okeania sp. SIO2B9
TAAAAAATTAATCTCTGTTTTCGGTCAATTTTGCTAATCTTTGAACTTCCTCTAAAGGCAAATCTAAATATTCAGCAATAGTCTCTAAAGTTAAACCTAAACGAATCATATTAGATACAGATTTTAAGTTAGCTTCTACTTCACCTTCATCTTTACCTTCAGCAAAAGCCTCTTGATAAACTTTAGTTTTTTTCAATTCACTTAAACCTAACATTGCTTCAATCTCCTTTCTGGTTTTTTGGGGTAATTTATAAACAATAATTGTTTGAATTAGATTAATTAAATCTTCTTGAATCTTTGGCTCAATAATTTCCTCTTGAGCTTGAGAAATTAAAGATTTAGCCAAATTAATCGCTTGAGTTTCTGGCTTAATTACCACCAGTTTAACAACTCCAACCCCTAATGAACCACTTACAGTTTCTTCCAATTCGTTTAAATAAAGTAGTTAATTTGAGATTTGCCTCAAATCTTTTAATATTACACACATAATTCTTCTACTTCCATTTCCTTAATTTTAAGTTCTTGACCTTGAATAATATCTATTTCCATACTGTTACAAACATGACAAACACCGAATGGTTGCTCTAGAGGAATTTCTGCTCCACATTGACGACATTTTCCTAAACCGGGAATTTTAATAATCTCTAATTTTGCCCCTTCTAACACTGTACCTTTACTACAAACGTCAAAACAAAATTCAATAGCATCAGGCATAATAGCAGAAAGTTCACCTATTTCTAAAGTGACTCGTTTAACAGTTTTTTCCTTAGCATTTTCGGCAACTATGGCAACAATATTTTGAGTGATTCCTAATTCGTGCATATTTAAAGTAACTTTCCAGTTTTTCAGATAATTCTTAAGCTAAAAGTTAGAAAATAGGGAGAGAATTTTGAGGCTCAAAAATTCAGTTTGAGACTATTTATATTGACTGATAAAAAAAACTATTTTCTCTCTCCTAAAAAAATGTCAGTAGTAGGCGATCGCCCACCACATTTTTTAATTACAAAATTTCATCAGGGTTAATACCTCTTTCCCTGAGAATTTCTGCTAGTCGGTCAGCACGTTGTTTCTCCTGTTCGGCACGTTGTTTCTCCTGTTCGGCACGTTGTTTCTCCTGTTCGGCACGTTGTTTTTCCTGTTCAGCTCGTTGCTTTTCTTGTTCAGCACGTTGTTTTTCCTGTTCAGCTCGTTGTTTTTCCTGTTCAGCTCGTTCATCTCCAGTTAACAAAATATTCGCCGAATCATCACACCAGCGTAACCAATCATATTCTTTTCCTTCAAAAATACCATGCCAAATTGTTAAACCCAATCCCACTTGAGACAAATAGAAATTTCCTAGCTCTATATAACTATTACCTCGTAATTCATAGACTCGTAAAATCCTTTATCCAAGTTGTTTTAGTGGGTCAAAAAGACATAATAACCAACCGCAGCAAAAGCATAATCTTGTAATTTACTATCCAACTCATTACCGATTTTATTAGAGACAATTTCGATAGCTATTTCTGGAGGTTTGCCAAAAGAAAATACAAAATAAGAACGATTCTGTTTTTGACTCCAATCTTCCGGTACTTTGACTCGTAAACTAAGGAGAATGTCTGGTACAAGCGGTGGTATTTTATTGCCGTAAAAAAGCCCGACATTGGCAGTTGCTAAAAATGGTAAGTCTGTTTGGAAAGAACTATATAAAGTAGTAGTTAATAGTCGTTGTTGTTTCTCAGTAATTAAATTATCCACAGGAGTATCATCCTCAGTAATAACATCACTAATATCTGGTTCTACAAATTCAAAATCTTCTGGTTGCTTTTTGAAACTTTTGGGGGCTGATTCAATGTTTGTTTGTGTTGGTAATATAGACATAATTTTTTTCCTTTATTAATTAGGGAATAGGGAACAGGGAACAGGGAACAAGGAACAGGGCATAGGAAATATAAGAATAGTCCTATAAGTGTACCTCACTATCCTCAAAAGTGCTGTAAATCAATTATTAATTATTAATTGTTGAAAGACTGCCACAAAGCATCAACTTCATCTGGTGCATAAATATCCTCACTTGTTAATTCCACAAAATCTTGTAAACGACGATTTAAAAAAGTTTTAGCAACTTTAACAATTTCTGCCTCTGGATAATTAGAATGAACCCAAATATTAACTTCAAAGGAATTTATTCCATCTGAGTTTAGCAAGAATTTGACCAGATGATACTTATCAGAAAACCCTGGACGTTCTTGATACTTATTAAGTTCGATAATTTCAATTTTAGCATCAAAAAAAATTGTCATGTTTTTTAAATATTCAGATTTTAAACTTCAAAAATTGATATTAATATCATGTCCGGTTGAATACTTATACTTTGGAGTCAGGAAGGCAGAAGGAAGGCACTTATGCAGAAGGAAAAGAAAGGTTTAAAAGGAAAAGATTTTTTGAGCGACCCTCAAAGTTTTGAGCTTATAAAATCTGACTTTTAACTTCTATAAGTGGGAGGGTTTGGAGACCAAACCCCTACAAAATTTCCATCATCCGTACATCCGTGCCCAAATCCTTGTCTTGCTCATCGATGAAAAAATCCTTGGGAAAAGATTTTTTGAGCGACTCTCAAAGTTTTTAGTCTATAAAATCTGACTTTTAACTTTTATAAGTAGGAGGGTTTGGAGACATTACCCCTACAAAATTTCGATCATCCCTACATCCGTGAAAAAATCCTTGTCTTGCTCCTTCTTAACAAATTCTCGGCAGTTGGTCTCCCACCAACATATCCACAATACGCTCGGTTCCAAAGGTGGTTTGCAACAACAAAATTCCCGGAGGAGAAACAATAACTTCCCCAACAATAGCAGCATCAATACCTGTAGGATGAGATTTCATTGCTGCCAAAACAGTTTCCGCTTTTTCTCCTGGCACCACCGTCACTAACTTACCTTCATTGGCAAAATATAAAGGGTCGAGACCGAGAATTTCACAGACTCCCTGCACCTCTTCCCGCACTGGTAGGGAAGATTCAAAAAGTCGTATCCCTACTTCTGAACTCATGGCAAATTCATTTAATACTGTTGCTACACCACCACGGGTAGCATCTCGCATTGCCCTAACTTCCGGACAAACATCGAGAATAGTATCGACCAAACCATTCAAAGGTTGAGTATCGCTTTTGACTTCTGTTGCCAGAGCTAAGTCTCCACGAGCGATCGTAATAGCTGCTCCATGGTCTCCAAGATAACCATTCACAATAACGGCATCCCCTGGTTGGAGATTTTGGGCAGAAATAGAAACACCAGAACGAATTACACCTACCCCCGCAGTATTGATAAATAATTTATCCGCAGCACCTCGGTGAACAACTTTTGTGTCTCCAGTGACAATTTTCACCCCGGCGACATCTGCTGCAACTTTCATACTTTTTGCTATTTCGCGCAGGGAGTCAACGGGAAAACCTTCCTCAATAATCATTCCGCAGGAGAGATATAAAGGTTTTGCTCCACTCATCGCTAGATCGTTAACAGTACCGTTGACTGCAAGTTCGCCAATATTGCCTCCAGGAAAAAATATGGGGTCAACTACATAGGAGTCGGTGGTAAAAGCAAGTCTGTCTCCTTGAGCAGTAAAAGTTGCCAGGTCAAATGTTGCTTGGTCTTCTAGTTGAGATAGGGTGGCGTTGTCAAAGTTGCCGACAAAAATATCTTCTATAAGGTCGCGCATTGCTTTACCACCGCTACCGTGAGCGAGAGTAATGTTGGTGTCGCGCACTTTTGTCGGACGACGTCGCGCTTGTTCGATTTTTTTAAATAAAGAATGTTGAGTAGGTTCGTTGGAAGTAGAGTTTGTCATATTAAATATTAATTTTATTAAGATTGCTGATTTTTAAATTCAATCGTATATTTATAATAGTATTTTTTTCAAATTTTCAATTAGAAGACTCTAGTTGATTTGTCATAGACTAATGTTAAATTAGATTTGACAAGAAAGAAACATAAATATTATTCTGTCATATTTTTTCAAGTAGCCTTAATCAAAGATTTTATCTGTAGATTGAGCTTTACTAACTTTTTCTCAATCTAAATTACGAATCATCCGTGCATCCGTTTCCAAATCCTTGTCGTGCTTTCCTTCTTCAATGAATTTCCAGACGACATAATCTCACCTTTTCTATTATCTTTGCTCCCATTTTTTCATAGAAGTTAATGCCTTGAGAGTTATTAATATTTACAGTCCAATCAACTCTACCGCAACCTGTTTCTTCAGCTATTTGATACAGACGAGTCATTAAAGCTTTACCAATTTTTTGACCTCGGTATTCTGCTTTTAAATACAAATCATCTAGCCAAATTCCAGGTTTAGCTAAAAATGTAGAATAAATTCGATGATAACTAGCGAAACCTACAGCTTTACCCCCTACTTCTGCTAATAAAATAGAAGTAAGGGGAGTTGTGCCGAATAAATCGTTATTTAGTTTTTCAGTTGTTGCTTTAAGAGATTCGGGGCAACCATCAAATTCTGCTTTTAGATACAGCAATTCCATAATTATTTTTATGTCACTGGGAACTGCTTCTCTGATTACTATTTCTTGATTCAGCATAATTTTTAGACGGTAATTTGAAAAGAATTAATGTAAGCATTTCCTGTGGAATGCTGCGCAAACAGCTATTAGCTTTCAGCTAGCCTCCTCCGGAGGAACTGCGTTAACAGCAACAAGACTTTCTCCTTAAGGACATTGTTTAAATTAAAATAGACTTTAAGGTCAAGGAAGCCTACTTTTATAGTAAGATAATTAATAAAGCTTTGATAGTAAACTAAAAGCAATAGCTGATAGCTGATAGCTGATAGCTGACGGCTGAATGCTTACGAATTAATTGCTTACTTTTTCAAATTAACCGTCAACTTTTTACAGGCAAGTTAATTATTTTTTTCTACTTTTTCTGCATGACGACCGGGATGTTTATCAATATGAAGTTGACCGCCAACTGCCCAATTTTCTCGACTAAACTCGTCGATATGAACTGTTACCCATTCTGGTTTTGTTCCTAAAGTAGAAACAACAGTATCAGTGACAGCTTTTGCTAGTTTGCGTTTTAATTCAACGGAATGACCGTCAGCAATTTGAATTGTTATAAATGGCATAATTTTTTCCTTCTATTTTACTAAACTAATATATATAGAATTATGGGATCTATTAGGCATCTCTAGAAAAGAGGGAGTAGGCAGTAGGGAGTAGGCAGTAGGGGGAAATAATTGATAATTTCTGTGTGATAATTGATTTGATTTTTTATGATCACCAGATGTCTATTTATGTACTTCAATATAAAGAGATGGGAAGATGGTGAATATGGGAACAAATTTACACCTTTTTCCCCTATTCTATATTACTTTTGTGCATCTCATATTTGCAAAAATACTTTTTTCTTATCTATTCCCTATTCCCTATTCCCTATTCCCTGTTGCCTGTTG
>NZ_JAAHGK010000044.1:0-13621 GCF_010672505.1 Okeania sp. SIO2B9
TCACGATTTTTGATAATTCCTTCACTATAGAGAAATCCTGCTGCTAAATCAAAATCTGCTCCTGGAGTTCGCATCGTGAAGGAATTATCAAAAATCGTGAAGATATTGAAAAAATTAGTTATTGTATAGACCCAGAAATTGACGGGGAACAACGGCAAAATATTGTTAATATCACCCTTAAATCAGAATTAAACCCAAATTTAAAAACCTTAGAAAGACATTTTTTCACAACTAGCGCTTGTGGAATTTGTGGTAAAGCAAGTATAGAATCTCTGCATATTAAAGGTTTTTCAGCTATTCCTTTAAAATCTGAAGTTCCAGCGGAAGTTATTTATAGTTTGCCTGAGAAATTAAGTAATGCTCAAAGGGTGTTTAAATCTACTGGTGGTTTACACGCTGCTGCTTTATTTGATACTCAAGGGGAATTGTTGAAATTGCGAGAAGATGTGGGTAGACACAATGCTTTAGATAAGTTGATAGGGTCGGAATTTTTAGCAGGTATATTACCTTTGAATAATCATATTGTTATGGTGAGTGGGCGATCGAGTTTTGAGATTATACAAAAATGTATAACTGTAGGTGTGCCGATAGTTTGTGCTGTTTCTGCGCCTAGTAGTTTAGCAGTAGAAATAGCTAGGGAATTTAATATTACTTTAATCGGATTTTTGCGGGGGAAAAAGTTTAATATTTATTCTGGTGTGGAAAGAATTAAAGTTGGTCAAAAAATCGAGTATACCTAATCTATAGCAATCCTATTTTATTCGTGTCAAAAATCTTACTGCTTTTTAGGGAACAGGGAACAGAGAACAAATAAGAGTTTCAGTTTTTTGATTTACTTTTTGATTTGTCACGACCTATTTAGGATTGCTATATGTGTAAAAAGAAAGTTAAGATTTGTTTTTTCTTTGATAGGAAAACACAATTGGCACTCCCTCTACACTAGCTTGTTTTTGAGTATAATAAACTCGGTCAATGCGCAAACCTCTTTCGCTTCCTTCCATTGGTTGATAAAGAGCAATCGTACTTCCTTTATTAGAAAGCGCCAACGGATTTAAAGGTTTAATTTGCCTCGCTTCTCCCGGTTTTAGTATCCGTTGCTCTCCTGCCAAAACTGTATCCAACTCAAGAGGAATCCGCTTCATATCTGATAGTGTCCAACCTGTTAAATCAATTTCATCTGGGGACAGATTGATAACGGAAACCCATTCATTTTGACGTTCGTCTCCTTTTGGATTCACCATCGCAGCAGCAATATAAACTGGTAATTCTTCACCGATATCTTGTCGTTTTGTCTCCTGAGAAATCATTTCTTCTGGTTCATCTACAGGGATACACTCCGGAAAACTATCTATATTTAATTTCTCTTTTGCTTCCTCATTTTCATTAAACAGGAGAGGATTTTTTTCATAGATTTTGTCGTCAAAAAATAATCCTGTTAATTCTTCAATTTCTGATACTGTGACTTGATAGCGTTGGAAGTTAAAAAGCTCTTTTCCTCGTTTATCTGCTAGAGCATCTGAATCTTGCCACATGATAAATGCTCGCACATCTAATTCCTGTGTTTGTCCGTTAATGAAACATACAATTTTGAAAAATCCAGAAGGGACTACCGCAGGTTGACGACCAGAAGGAGTAATTGTTCTACCAAAATCGCCGTAAATGGGACCAGTAAATTCTGTGATTAAACCGTTCTGATCGAGAGTCAAATTCCTGACCCAATTCTCTAAAGCTAGCCATTCATCTTGATTGAAATTCTCATGTTGCAATGCAGCATTGGTAAAGAAAAAAGTTGCATCAGAAGCTCTTCTTGCCTCTTGTTTGGAATTACCCCAAGCAGCGCTCGCTCTTCTCGCTAAATGTCCTCTATCCCAATAGTTATTAGCATAATAATCGTTGTCTAATTGATACTCAAAACCTACACGAGTATCAATATCCCATCCACGCTTCCGTTGCACTTTTTTGAGCAGATTTTGGTCAATATTGAGAGCAGTTACGAGTGGCGAACGTCGCACGCGATTCATAATGACAGTAAAGTTAATATAATCTACATATATATCGTCTCGCAGCTCTGGTTTTCTCAAAACGTTACCAACTAGAGTTGGGGAAAAACTAGGCATTGGTAACGGAAAGTCTGTACCTAAGAATTCAGGGTCATAACCAACCATTCGTATTACTCCTTTTTTCACTCTACAAATTGATTATATCAAGTTGCTAGGCTAGAGAAGCTTTAAGAAATCAGACAGTAAGCATTTCCTGCGGAATGCTGCGCAAACAGCTATTAGCTGTCAGCTACCAGCAACAAGACTATCTCATATAGGATAGTGTTTAAATTAACAACTGACTTTAAGGACAAGGGAGCCAACTTTTGTAGTAAGACAATTAAATATTGCTTTGATTCTAAACTAAAAGTAATATTTAATTGCGCAGTTCCTCCGGAGGAGGCTAGCTGATGGCTGACCGCTGAATGCTTACATCAGACATATCTAGATTATGGTCAATCAGAATTACTTGAGGAAATTTCATCGGTCAATTTATCTGTAATAACAAGTAAGAAGTAGGGAGCAAGAAGAGAAAAAATGATGGAGATACTAAAAAATTGCTACTTTTATCCATCAAACCCCAACCTAATTTATCTCCAGAATCCTGTATACTGAATTCTTCTTCAAACCTCCTCGCTCATTCCTATTTATCCTGTCTCCTACTCCTAACTAAAAGATTTTTTCAGCAAACCCTAATTATTAATTATTAATTATTAATTAATCTAATTCTCCTTCTAAAATAGTAGCGATCGCTTGTTTTGAATTATCTTGAAATTCTCGTACATTGACTCGATTTAACAGAAAAATTGATAGTATCATTCCTATTCCTGCCATGAGAAAAACTAAGCCATAAGCAAGCATTGGAATATTAAAGAAAAGTCTACCTAAATCTAAAGTCGCACCACCAAGAACTGTAGATAATCCTCTTGCCATTGCTTGAGCTAATCCCCAGGCACCAATAAAAGTTCCTGCTGTTTCTGCCACAGTTAAATCTAACATTAAACTCAGAGAAGCAGTAGTAGTTAAACCAGCAGCTAAACCATATAAAAATAAAGCTCCCTTAAATAAAGAAGGGTTGCCAGTAAACCCCGACATAACTATCAAAATAAAACTAATTGTTGTTGCCACACATCCCACTTTTAGAGAATTTTTCTTACCCAATCTTGGTACTACTAAAAATCCCGTTGTACCTAATCCGATTAAAGTGCCCATACCCGATACAGCATTCAATCTTGTAGTTTCAGAAATTGGCATCGAAAATATTTCTCCACCATAGGGTTCTAAAACTGCATCCTGCATAAATAAACTAATAATTAGTACAAATACAAATGTAAAAAATAAACCTGTTTGACGACTAGCTCTTAAAACTTTTAAGGTTGTTCCTAGAGTAACTTTATCTTCCCGATTAGCAATAGTTGAACGAGTACGATAACGAGAGTATTTTTGTTCAACTCCCACTGTGGAAATAAAGGCAAAAATTAATACAATTGCTGGCACTTTAATAAACAAACTATTAACAGATGCCTTGACAGTTTCTAATGGTGCGCCCACACCAACTTGTTTAAGTAAAATACTACTGGTAATTGCTCCAATAATAATTCCTACCATCAGCATTGACCAAACTATACCGACAACTTTAGAACGATTATCTTCATCGGAAATATCTACCAATAATGCAGCAAAAGGTGTAGAACTTGCACTTAAAGCCAAACCATAAATTATAAACATTAAACCCAACATTCCCACCCAAAAAAATGTAGGATTCGTCCAACCATTGACTTCTAAACTATCACCAACCTGCCACATAACTTGTACGGCAATAAAAGCAGTTAAAGTAAACAAAACTGCCCCTATCCACATATAACCTGTACGGTGTTGACCAAACAAAGGTTTAACGTCAGACATTTGACCAAACCAAACTCTTGCTGGTGCCATAAATTGATATAATGACAAAGTAAATGCTACGATTGTGGCAGGAATTGTTAATTCAGTAATCATCACTCGGTTCAAAACTCCGAGTGTTAAAACTGACATTGTTCCTAACCCCATTTGATATAAACCTAATCTAAAAAATAGAAAATTTTCTTGGATTAATTTGATAAATTTGAGTGGACTGGAAGAATCTTTTATTGTCATAACTATATTATTATTTAAGTATTGAATAAGGAGTCAATTCAGTTATAGCAGGGAACAGGGAACAGGGAACAGGGAACAGGGAACAGTGGCAAAAGCTTTTCTCTGTCTGAGGTTCATCATCAATCTATGTCCTAACCAACTCCTTCCTTGCTATATCAGTTATAGCAATCCTATTTCAGTTGCGGGTAAAAAAATCTTTGAATTTAAGGAACAGGGAACAGGGTTCAAAAATTAATAATTAATAATTAATAATTACCTCTCCTTGAAAACTGATAGGATTGACTCAAAGGAAAAATTTGTTTTGTTTCTCCTTTAAAGGAGAGGCTTTAAACGTTAATTATTCGGTAAAACTTTCAGACTTTTTATATATTCTTAGATTTTTTACAAATGATTTATGATTGCTATAGCTTCCTTTTTTAGTACCTCCTATAATAGGGAGGCGAGAAGATGCAAAATTTTCTGTTTTATCCTCTTAAAAAGGGAGGTTTGAGACCTGATTTTTTGAGTCAGTTGCCACAAACTAAGTAAGCATTTCCTGCGGAATGCTGCCCAAACAGCTATTAGCTGTTAGCTCTCAGCAAAAGCAGAGGATTTTAATGAATATAGACTGTTTCAGCCAGCTTTTATAGTAAGTATAAATTCTAACTCAATTAGTAAAGCTTTTATCTAAAACTAAAAGCAATAGCTGATGGCTGAATGCTTACCAAACTAGAAGACAAAATAATTATTCTAGCATTGTTTGCTATGAACTAATTGAAAACTATCAATTTTATGACTTAATGGCTTTTAAACCCTGTTATTCATACATAAGCCTTACTGAATTTTATTTTGAATTCTGAAGACTGATAACTGAATTATTTTTTGGTAAATTAACATCTATCTAGATTAAAATTTAACTAAAAATTGTTAGTCTGGCTTTGAGCATTATACACTAATTAGGATTTTTTTGAACATGGCAACAACTACTTTAGGTAAAACAGGAATAACTGTTAATCCCATTTGTATTGGCACTTGGGCATGGGGGGATAAATTTTTTTGGAATTATGGCAATAATTATGGAGCTAATGAAGTAGAAGCTGCTTTTCAAACTTCCTTAGAAGCAGGGATAAATTTCTTTGATACTGCTGAAGTTTATGGCAATGGTTTATCAGAAGAATTGCTGGGAAAATTTATGCAAAAAACTGCACAACCTGTGCAAATTGCTACTAAATATGGTCCTGTACCTTGGCGTTTTTTTTCAGAGTCTGTTGCTGATGCTGTTACTGCTAGTTTGAAACGATTAATGTTGCCGAAAGTTACTCTTTATCAAGTACATTGGCCGTTTACTTTTTTTATGAGTCAGGAAACTTTATTAAATGCTTTGGCTGATGAAGTAAAACAGGGCAGAATTGAAGCGGTTGGTGTTAGTAATTATTCGGCTGAAGAGATGCGTCAAGCTCATGGAATTCTGGAAAAACGAGGGGTAATTTTAGCAACTAATCAGGTGAGATATTCTCTGCTTTCTCGACAAATTGAAGCTAAAGGAATTTTGGATACTGCTAGAGAGTTAGGGGTGACAATTTTAGCTTATAGTCCTTTGGCTCAAGGTTTATTAACTGGGAAATATACTGTGGAAAAACCGCCGACTGGTGCTCGTCAATTTGACTCTCGTTTCCAGAAAAAGGGTTTGGAAAAAATTGATCCTGTGATGTCTTTGTTAAAACAAAAACGTTGGAGTTAATTTAATTATTTATTAGTTGAGGAGGGATGGCGATCACCTTCCGTTAAGCGTACGCAATCGCTCTTTTTGTCTAAAAGTATCTTTTTTTTGTGTTAAATAAAAAGTCATGTCTTGAGGTTAACGACAACCATTATATTTACACTATCACGGTTTTTTCCGAATGCAACCTACCTTACTTTCTCGATTTTTTTGAGCTTCATAAAATGACTAAACTTTCACTTACTACTCTCAGCGATCACCTCCAGTTCAGCGTATGCTATCGCACAATATTTCTCATAGCTGAAGAAATGTTTTTTGGTTGAATAAAAAGTCATGCGTAGGTACGAACAACCCCTAATATATCTATAGTATCACGATTTTTTTGGGAAGAGAAGGCGATCGCTCTTTTACCTAGGAGTTTTTTTTGAGCTTCACAAAATGACTAAACTTTCACTTACTACTCTCAGCGATTGCTCTTTTTGTCTAAAGCTATCTTTTTTTTGCGTTGAATAAAAAGTCAGGTGTAGGGTCGAACAAAACCTAGTATATTTATACTTTCACGTTTTTTTCCCGGATGCAACCTATCTTAACTCTCTTGATTTTTTTAAGCTCCACAAAATGAAAATTTGGGTGATTTAAAGGTGTGGGATGGAGAGATGGGAAAATGGGGAAATTTTTAGATATATAAATACTCATTGAGAGCTAGGGGTGGGGTTGGCAAATCTAAATAGGTTAATTTCTCACTCACTAACTGAAGAAATCTCATCATATATAGCAATGTGCGCTGGCATATTTACAAATCACAGGAGGTGTCCAATAGCTAAAATCTTATATTATCAGCTTTTTATTCCCCCTTCCGGAGCTGTTGCCTATTGTCTGTTGCCTGCGCACAGCGCTATAGCAAAGAATGAGTTGGTGTTTGACATAGATTGATAATTAATCAAATACAGTCCTATTTTTTTTGCCACTTTTCCCGAAAAATAGTGCGCTACCAAGTGTGTCTGCTGCCGACGCGGGGTCGCACCGCTGTTCCCTATTCAACTAATATCAACAAAAAAAATTTGAATAACCGCATAATTTCCTTCCCTTCAAATAGTTAAGTCACTAGAACAAATAAATTAGGAGTAAAGCTAGAAATGACTCAACAATCTTTTGAAAATTTGCTCATAAATAATAGCCTAAAAGCTGGCGGGAATATTGCTAAATTACAGAGATTTCCATAGAACGTCCCTGAAATATGAGCTACGAAATTTGAGATTTTTCCAAAACTGCGTTTTTTGGCATCGAATCACAGAAGTAATTACTAAAGGCACACAAGATAATTTATGTGGCCTAATTTTTGCTTTTTTTATCCTTAAATTTTAGTATTAAAATGATAAAAGCACCATTAAAAAGTCAACAGCAACAGGCAATGAATCGAAAACCGGAAGACTTGATTCAGTTATTTAAGGATTTCCTTAGTGATGAATCTGATACTCGTAATAAAGCCAGAAATAAGTTGTCAACATGGCTCTGGCAACATCCGAAAATTGGTCTGGTAGTTAAGAAGAGTTTTTCTCAGACTAATTTTGATGACTCAAATGAGTTTGATGATAATTCTCTACAGGAAACATTCTTAAAGTTTGACAAAATTCTTACAAATTTTTGTAGGAGAAATCAAATTACTCTCGATCAACTAGATAATATTTCTGATGATCAGCTTGGTAATCTCTTCATTTGTTACTTTAATCGTTCTCACTACAATACAGCTTGCAATTTATATCGTCAATGGCAAAGCAAAAGTCAAGTTGATGGGCAGATTATTGTCAGTTTAGACCAACCGAAAAATGATGTTGATGGTCAAGAATATTCAACGGTGGGTGAGAAGATAAAAGACCATAAGAACTTAAACGATTTAGATAATTTTAACCTAGGCGATCTTTCTCAGGAAACTATAGATAAGTTACCTATTTTTGGTGGTTCTATAGATAAGTTACGCAACTGTACTAAAAAAGTTGACTGCTGGGAATTTTTACTGGTGAAATGTCAAGGTTATACAGAAACAGAAATTGCTAATAAAATAGGTGTTAATCAATCTACTGTTAATCGAAATTGGAAGAATAAATGCCTTAAATGTATAGAGCAAATTATTGCAGAAAATAATGCTGAATAAGTGAATCAGCAATCAGGCTTAATATTCCACTCTATAGTTCTATGGAACCTCCCTATCTATACCTTTTTTGAATGAATTATCAATCTATAATTATTAACTTCAACTATGAATAGTCTCACCGAATCCTTGATTTTTAGAATTCCGTTATCTCCAGAAAGTTATGCTATAGCTGAACAATTTGCTCAACAACAAATTTCTCAAAAACGGGCAAAAGAAGTTTATCTAAATACTCTGGCAGTATATATCGGGCGAGATTTTCTCAATGGCTTAGATTTTGACACAAACTTAGAAAATGCTGACTGTTTTAATCCTCTTTGGCGGATAGCTGAGGATGTGGCTGATGTAATTATTCCAGATTTGGGAGTAATAGAATTTCGGCGCGTTTTACCAGGAGAAATAAGTTTTTTAATTCCTGAATTTGTCAGAGAAAATCGACTGGTTTATGTGGCAGTTGGCTTTGATGAATCTTTGGATTTTGGAGATATTTTAGGATTTATTTGTTTGAGCGATTTAACTGAATCTGATGGCTATATTTCTCTGGAAATGTTACAACCTGCTGAAAACTTATTGGATTATTTAATGCAGTTAGAAGCGGGTAGGGATTTTTTGCTTAGTGATGACCCCTTAGCTGTGGAATTTCGTAATGTTGTGGAGGTAGAAACCCAGAAAAAATCTTTAGGTTTGATGGCAGCAGCATTGGAGGCAATTTATCGTCAATCTCCTGATGATGGGGGTAACTGGCGCGGTAAAGGGGGAAAGGTATTGGCGGGTGAGTTGCCCGCAGTCGGTAAAGTTATGGAAGAAAGAATGGCTGTTGCTACCAGAGATAGAGATGAGGTAGGAGAACCTGTGACAGAAATTAAGTCTGTGCCGCGTACTACTCAAAAGTTAGCTAAACAACTTTTGGCTAAACTGAAAGAGATTTGGCAGGTGGAAACAACCTAACCCCCCGAACCCCTTCTCTGCAAGGGAAGGCAAGGGTAATACCTCTATCCCCTCTCCTTGCAGGAGAGGGGTTGGGGTATTGTTCTCTGATATCGGTTACGATATCTGACCAATCAAATATATAAAATGTTTGTTTCTCTCGATCTGATAGTAAGTGATGTTCTCGACCTGTTTTCCACCCTAGTATTCTATGGGAACGACCCTGAGAAGGAAAGTCGTGAATCTGAATCCAAGGAACGTAGTTTTTTCCTTTTCCTTGAGCGCGACCTTCTTTGAGGAATCGTTCAAATTTAGCTTGTGTCCACTCTCACTTACTTCTAGCCATATAATGTGCGTCATAGTGACACTTTTGAGTTATGATAATGATACAACTTTATTGTAAATTATACAACTTTATTATTTCACCACAACACTCCCATACCACAGATTCGATATTACTCCACTGTCACCGACTTCGCCAAATTTCGCGGCTGATCCACATCCAAACCACGATGAGCAGCAATATGATAAGCTAACAACTGCAAAGGAATAACCGTCAACATCGGAGACAACAACTCATCCACAGCAGGCACCGCCAACACATGATCAAACACATCCGCCTCCGTACTTTCAGGAGTCACCCCAATTAACTGTGCATCCCTCGCTTTAGCCTCCTGAGCATTAGAAAGTACCTTTTCATATACTAAACCAGGCATAGCGATCGCAACTACAGGCACTTTATCATCCAACAAAGCGATCGGACCATGTTTCATTTCACCAGCGGGATATCCTTCAGCGTGAATATAACTAATTTCTTTCAGTTTGAGAGCGCCTTCTAAAGCAATTGGAAAATTAATTCCTCGACCCACAAAGATAAAATCTTGAGTATCATTAAACTGGTGAGCAAAATCTTCTATTTGGCTATCTTGAGCTTCTAATATCTGTTCCATCTGTGCAGGTATCTGTCGCAAACCATTAACAATTCCTGCAATTTCTTCACCAGATAAATATTGTTTTTGCCAGCCTAATTCTAGAGCTAATAAATAAAACGCCATTACCTGTGCCACAAATGTTTTAGTAGCAGCTACACCAATTTCAAGACCTCCCCGAATATCAATAATTTGGTGAACTAAGTTAGCAATAGAACTTTCGCTGCGATTAGTAATTCCTAGCAACCTTGATGAAAATTCGGCTGGTTTATCTAAACGTCGTTGTTGTTCCATTGACAAAGCTGCCAAAGTATCTGCTGTTTCTCCAGATTGAGTAACACCAATTGTTAGAGTATTTTTTTTCAGAGGAGAAGGTGCATAACGAGCTTCAGAAGCATAATTAACTGTAGTTGAAATTCCCGCTAATTGTTCCAATAAATATTTCCCAATTAAACTAGCGTGCCAACTCGTACCACAGGCAAATATTTCAACTTGTTCTAAGTCTTGATATAGAGCAGGGGATAATTCTAAATTAGTCGGAGAAACATGATCGTTATTAATATCCCAATCGCTATTAATATAAGTTTCTAAACAACCCCGGATAACATTTGGTTGCTCGTGAATTTCCTTGAGCATAAAATGTTTAAAAATATTTTTCTCAACTAAAATCGGACTCCAGTTAAGAATACGGGGTATTTTATTCAAGCGATCGCCTGCAAAATTATAAATTTCTACCCCCAGAGGTGTTAAACGAGCTATTTCACCATTTTCTAAACTGACAACAACTTGAGTATGGGATACAAGAGCAGGAGTATCAGAAGCACAGAAAAATTCTCCTTGTCCTAAACCAATAGATAGAGGTGCTTGCTGTCTAGCAACAATAAGTTCGTTGGGATAGTCTGCACAAACAACAGCGACCGCAAATGCTCCATCCAGTTTATTCACAGTCTGACGTACAGCTTCTAAAAATGCTTCCCTGTTGCCTTCAGTAAAATTAGATAAAAATTCTGCGATTGAGTGGGGGATAACTTCCGTATCAGTATCAGAAATAAATTTATGTCCCCGACCTTCTAATTCTCTGCGTAATTCCCGATAATTTTCAATAATCCCATTTTGAACTACTGCCACTCGTCCAGTATCATCAGTATGAGGATGAGCATTATATTCTTCCGGTTTGCCATGAGTCGCCCAACGAGTGTGACCAATACCAATATTAGCTGGCATTTCTATTCCGGCCAATTTTTCCCGCAGGTTGTGTAGTTTACCCTTAGACCGAATAGATTTAATTTGCCCCTCCCAAACAGTGGCCAGTCCGGCAGAATCATAACCCCGATATTCTAGTTTTTCTAGTCCAGATAGTAAAATTTCTGTAGCTGACTGCGTACCAATATAACCAACAATTCCACACATTTTATTTTTTATTCTGACTAACTTTGACTATATATAATACTTACTCAAAGTTAGTTATCCCGTAGGATAGTTAGCTTTTTCTTTGCCATAGCAATTGCAGGTTTTGTTAGGACAATTCTCAAGTTCATCGCCAATTAACTAGCTATCAGCTTTTAGCAGCTCTGGGTAAAAATCCTCAGCTTCCTATCGGCCGGATCGCCCTCGGAGGAGTTGAAATCTCCTTTCCGTTCTGGAATGCTCCACAAACTAGGGAGTCTCAAAAAAAATCTGCTGATTGCTGACCGCTGACTGCTTCTTTAAATTACGACCTTTTTCAACATTGTTTCCCTCAGTTAAATTAAACTGTTATCAACAAATTTTGATAGGTTTGCATGAGATTGTTCAACACATAGGGATCTCAATTAGCATGGTCGAAGGTAATGCTTAACGGAACAGTCTGTCGTTGCTACAAATTGTGGCGTTGTCCAAAGTAAAACATAGACCGACTAGTTTTCATAACTCCACTGTGCATTTGAAATAATGTAAAGTTTAGGTAGGGTAAATTACCAATAAAATGAGAAATCCCCCATGTCAATGGAGGAAGAGAGCCAACATCTATATTGGAGTTTTCAATAGAGTCTCGATATACTCTACAAAACTTTGTCCAATCCATCAAGATAATATCGTTAATAACCACATCTTTAAACCTATCATCTCCACCAACAGCAACTGGAAAATAAACTGGAAGATTTTTAAAGAGATACCACTCCTCGTCAATTTTACGCGTACAGAAAGTCCACTCTAAAGATAAAGCTTTGACTAAGTTCCACATCAAGTAAGCTTGAAAAGAGGCTCCTTGGGCATTTTGAAAAGACCTCTCATAAACCTCACGAGGTTTTACCAAGTCTAACTGTATAGTTACTGAAAGGTTTGGGTTCAAGACAAATTCTTCATTATGGAAATAACGGAAAGCCCACTGTTGATATTTGCTCAATTCATCAAGGTTGAGTTTAGTACCCTGATATCTTTCTAAAGCTTCTTGTAAATCCATCTTCACTACTTTTTTTTACCTGAATATTTCAAGTATTATCTTAATATTAAGCAATTATTTCTATGAAGTAGAACTCTATTTTCAATCTGCATATCTAAAGTCCACAGACCCATCACTTCTGATAATCCCAGGTATTTGAGTAGATAGGAAAAGTGTAGGTTCATCTCCTACCTCAAAACCATGGCTGATACTTTTTGGGAAATCAAGCACATCACCTGGTTTGTAAGGTATAGGTTTTCCGTTAATTACTACAACACCAGTTCCAGTAATTATTTTGATAATTGCATCTGATTCATCATGGATATGAGCTCTATGACGAGAATTAGGTAGGTACATTACGAGTTCTTCAACAATTGGCCCTTGTCCTGCTTGGGAAAATACCCCCAACCTTGCAACTGCAAAAGGTGGAGAGTCTTCAATCACCTTAATTGGCATAAATTGACCCACAAGTTCTCTCATTGCCGAAGCAATCTTGTTGTACTTGGTAGTATCATCTACAAAATTAATTACTTCATTTGAATTGGGTGTCATTTCAGTTATCAGTACTTCGTGCAATAGGGAGGCTTGAAATACTAAAGTTTATTCTTTTCATCCCCTTAAAAGGTTATGTTTTATCAACATATTTCTTAAGATAAAACTTGACAAAAGAGATAAGTTATGAAATTGCCATTGAATCAATATTTCGCAAGAGTAAACCTATTTAAGAATAGGCTTTTCCATAATTTTACCGAAAAATTGTGGGTATGTGCCTCCCTTTTTAAGGGGATAAAAAAGCGGTCGAGAGATGGCGAGGTCTCCTCGCCATATCTAATCGACCAAGAGAAGAGAATATTCGCCAAGGTCAAGCCTCCTTATTCCAGAGGTACTGATAACTGATAACTGATAACTGAAATTACCCTCCCAAACTCCTTTCATTAATTGATAATTGATAATAGATAATTGATAATTACAAGAAAGTTTTAACCGCTACGGAATTGAATATAAGGAAATATTCTAGCACTTTTTTCCCCTTAAAAAGGTCGGCTTCAAGGCGCGAATTATTTAATTATTAATTATTCGGTAATAATTATAGAAATTAACAAAAAATAGAGGGAAAATTATTAATTCCCTCTACAAAATTTTAAGTTATTATATCTAAAGTTTTCCCACCCTCTATTAAATCTAAAATCAAAAACCAATAGAGGGAAAAGAGTATTAGTAAGCCAGACCCATACTGCGAGTAGTTTCAGCGCCAAGGTAAACGCGGACACTCAAAAAGTCAGTGGGGCAAGCAGTCTCACAACGCTTACAACCAATACAATC
>NZ_JAAHGK010000440.1:0-5436 GCF_010672505.1 Okeania sp. SIO2B9
TGAAGGAGAAACAAGCGGTCGTTAGCGCAGCTTCCCGTAGGGTGGGATGGCGTTAGCGAAGCGGCTCTGATAAGAGCGGGTCTCCTCGCCATATCCAATCGACCAAGAGAGAAAATATTTTCTTTTTATTAGATCCTCTTCCTTTTCCTTTTAGGGCTATGCTTTATAAACATCTTTCTTAACATAAAAATTGATAAAATAGACAAGTTATGTATAAGTCTTTCAAAGGTTTTTGTTAGAGAAAAAGTGTATTAAAAAGTACATTTTTTTCGATAACTTAAGTAGTTTTTCCTATCTACTATGATTCTTTCTCCTTTCTCCCCTGCTTCCCACAAGGTTTTCAGGAGTTCCTTATAAGGGATAGCTTTTAGGGAGAGGTAATTATCAATTATCAATTATTGAACAAATGTCTATTAGCACTCACAGAACTTACGCAGAACTACCATATCTAGTAGGATCTAACTGCCGTTAGGCTTTTAAAACGAAATGTTTTTGGAGGCTTGCTCAAATCCCCGTTACAAAAACAATTTTTGATAGAATTTAATATTTGTGTGATCGCCATCTTACTTTTAAGTCATATTACTAAAATAAATACAATTTATATCTTACTCAAATGTGACTATCGTGAGATAGTAATCAATATTAAATCGTAGTTATTTTTACTAACTATGATAAGCTAATTTTTCTAATTTAGACTTTTCTTGAATCAAAGCACTGTCTATTTTTTTTACTCCTTCTAATGATATTAATGACTTGCATTGTTTAACTAAATTTTCCCAACCATGTAATCTTTGAATTGAATTAGATTTCTGAATTTTCTCAACATAAAATTGTGCCCAAAACTTAGGAACATACTTTTGCTTTCTAGCCTTTATGCGCTTTCTCCATTTAGTGAAATCTGATTTTCTTGGTGGTTCTACCCCCAAAATAGGTGGCATATCGGCATAACTTACAAACCTACTTTTACCTTTGCCTACAACATGAATCACATATTTCCAACAGTTTATTTTGTAGATATTATCTGATTTAATTCCCAAATGAAATGCTAATGCGTCTCTAGTTACAAATCTACCCAATGGATGAGCAGAAGTAGATTGATTTTTGATGATTCTTTTCATAAAATCTACCTTAAATTTATATATATTTTTTTCTGGCCGTATTTGTTTATTTATGTGTCTGTAATTCTATATTAAATAATACTTGGCTATTTTGTCAACATATAATAATAAGCTAATTTTTTACACAAACAAATCAATGATAATTGCCCATTATTGGCATAAATTATGGACAATAATCTTTTCAATATTAGAGAATAGAAAAGCTCAAGATATAGAGTCTAATGAAGTATGTCTGGCAACCGTCAAATTCCCAAGGTACAGTAGTCAGAATTCAAGAGGAATTTTGTCAGAAAAATTGTTTTTTAACACTACTTGTTGTTATTTGTCAGTTATCTCTGTCACTATTTTTAAGAATAGACATCTCCAGAAAATAGGGAACAGCGGTGCGACCCTGAAGGACACCACAGACGCAAGCTGTCGGAACCCAAAGTTTTGCTAAGGCAAAGCTTCACTTTTTTGATACGGAATCTGGAGAGTACAAAGTTCTTCTGAAAAACAATTTACTTTCAAGACTAAAAGTATTATTGGAAAAGGCTTACAGAACCTATATTAGTGAATTGAGATTTTCTAACCTTGAAATCCCTGAAAGCCTTAGCTAGCAATAGTTATTCCCAGAACTTTGCACTGTCTAGTTCTTCAACAATAATAATTAATAATTAACAATTACCTCTCCTTGAAAAGAAGAGGATTGAGTAATAATGAAAATTTTTTCTCTCTTGGTCGATTGGCGAGGTCTCCTCGCCATTCCTCTACCGCTTGTTTCTCCTTTAAAGGAGAGAGAGGCTTTAAACCTTAATTATTCGGTCAACATATTGTGGGGCAAAACCTGTAGTCTCCCATAGGGAAAGGTTTCCTGTCCCTACTGGACTGACACAGCTAAAACTGTGCAATAAATTTTTGTATTCTATTCTATAGATGTCTTTTTCTCCCCACCCTCCCCACACTCCCCACACTCCCCGTCTAATGCACCATTTAAAGTGTGTCGGTTCACTACGGTCCTGAAGGGAGCACCATGGGAATGTCCACCAAGAGAGGAAACGCGCAGTCCTGTGAGGCAACAGTGGGAAATATTTTTCCCAGTATTTGATTCATCATCACTCTATATTCACTTCTTTTAGCCCAGGCTTTCTAGCAACATTTAGGTAAATTTTTGTCAAAAACATTCTAGTTTTTGAGTAAAATGTAAAAATAGATACAGAAAAAAATATAAAATTGTATGATTAGATGAAACTAAATAATGACTATCAGCGTAATCGACAAGAACTTCCTACTATTAATATGATGATGGGGGAAGCAGTGGAGGAATACAGGGGACAACATAGAGACCAAGGATGGACTTATCCTTACGTTAAACATATTCCCATACCTCAGCATCCTTCTAAAAAGCTGTTCTGCGCTAGAGATGATGAGTTAGCTAAGGAAAAACAAACTATTAATGTTGCTCAAATAGTAAAAGAGAAACAGGTTGAGCCAAAAAAGATAGCTCAGGTAAATAGAACAAATATATGCGATATATTACAATGGCAACGTTCAATAGCTAAGATCAAAGGAGACGAAAGGTTATTAAGTTTATTAGAGATTGAGTGGCGAGATAAATCTTGTGGATAGAGTTATGATTTTTTGATTTTGAGGATGTGCTTCTTGAAATAGATTAGGTAAATATATCGTTATCAAAATAATTGGGTCGCGTAACCCCGCCTTGACTGGCGAAATATTTTTAGAGAGTTACTCAAAATCCCCGTTACAAAAATAACTTCTAACTTCTAACTTCTAACTTCTGACTTCTGACTTCATTAAAGTGCCACTCTTAAAGAATATAGTATCCTAAGAGTGGCACAGATTTGCTAAGGAAAGGTCTGAAGACTACTGGATAGCGCCGAAATAGTAGCCCGCAACAACAAAGTTGATAGCCAATAATAATAAAGCCCAACCTGCACGAAAAGAATATTTCATCTAAATTTATTCTCCATTTTTATAGTGACGTTCTCCTACATCAAATCAAAGATGATGATGTGGGCTTCCCAACCTCATGGATAGGGCTTTCTGTTTTGCTGGCGCAACGCTGCGCGAACACAGGGAGTGCAACCACTTAACCCTCTGCAGACAGAGACGATGAGACCCACCGCATTTTTTTGGGATCAAGAAAATCCTATCATACAATTGATTCAATATCATACAAACATTTAAAGATTAGGAATTTATTTGTTTTCTTTTCCCTTCTTGACTTAAACACTTTCTCCAGCATGATAAGAACTACGCACTAGAGGGCCAGAACGCACATGAGAAAAGCCCATTTGTTGGGCGATCGCTCCAAGCTCCTCAAACTCTTCTGGTGTCCAATATTTTTGTACGGGCAAATGGGCTAGAGAAGGACGCATATATTGGCCTAAAGTAATGCGATCGCATCCTACTCTTCTCAAATCTGCCATGGCCTCAACTATTTCAGTTTTCGTTTCTCCATGTCCCAACATTAGACCTGACTTAGTAGGAATATTAGAGTTTAACTCCTTAACAATCCGTAATACATCAAGCGATCGCTCATATTTTGCCCCACGACGCACAGGGCCTTGTAATCGTCGTACTGTTTCAATATTATGGTTATAGCAAGCAGGTTCAGCATCTATAACTATCTTGATCCGTTGCTTTTGCTTTTCAGCTAAAGAAACAGATAACTTCTCAACCCCAAGTCCACCTTGACCACCCCAAAAATCAGCCGTCAAAACCTCTATTTTCGCCCCTGGGTTCCGTTGTCTAATAGCTGTCATTGTTGCGACAAACCAACTAGCACCACCATCTGGCAAATCATCCCTAGCAACAGAAGTCAATACCACATACTCCAAACCTAACAATCCTACAGCCTCAGCTACTTTTTGTGGTTCCTCCGGGTCTAAGGGCATCGGAGCATGACCCTTATCCACTTGACAAAAAGCACAAGACCGCGTACAAGTAGGACCCATCAATAAAAAAGTAGCTGTTTTCTGGGCATAACATTCGCCTCGGTTAGGACAGCGACCTTCTTCACAGATGGTATGGAGCTGACGCTGCTTTATAATTTTCTGTACAGTAGAAATATCACTAGCTTTTCCCAAAGAAGGACGCAGCCACTTTGGCATACTCTGAATTTGGCCTTTCATCCCAGCAGTGTTGACCTGAGTTGATATTGACCGACCATTTTTTGTAGCCATAAAAAATTAAAAATTTTTGTGCGCTTTTATATTAGAACAGATCAATGTAGAAGCCATGATTTAGCAATCTTGATGGCTGATTACAGGAATATAGATAAGATTAATTTGAAACACTAACTGATAACTGGAGGAGCTAGTCGTGGCAGGACACAAAATTTTAGTTATTGATGATAGTAAAGTTATTAGGGTAAGAGTCAAAGAAATGCTTCCCCAAGGAAACTTTAATGTTATAGAGGCAAAGGATGGCCAAGAGGGACTGAAATTTATTATTAAGGAACGTCCGAATTTAATTATGTTGGACTTTCTACTACCAAAAGTTACTGGTTGGGAAGTGTTCCAAAAAATTCAATCCCAATCTCAGCTAAAGAAGATTCCATTGGTATTAATGTCAGGCCGTAAAGAAGAGGTGACAGATAAAATTCCTGAACCTTTTGAGAAACATTTTTTTGCTTTTTTAGAAAAACCTTTTGAGAAAAAAGAGCTAACTGCAGCTATTAAGTCTGCCTTTGATTTGGCCAAAAAACGCCCGAGTGAGCAAATGGAAGTTGCTGCTTTGGGGGGAAGTTCTGGCGATATTCAAGCGTTGCAAGCTCAAGTTAAGAAAATGCAAGCTGAAATTGCAGCGTTGAAAAAACAAATGGCTCAACTTGTGACTATTATCAAACAAAAGTTGAAGTAGTAAAATCAGTCATTAAAAATTGGTTATTGATTATTCTGATATTTTTTTCCCCTGGAATATTGATATATTCTGGGGATAATATAAAATCCGGTTAAACAACCTCACTTCAATTTAGTAGTCAGTAGTCAGCAGAGGCAAACGGCCGTTTACTGGGGCAGAGCTTCCGCTAAGGCCAGTACAAGGATGCTAAACCCTGAAACGTTTAGTATTGCTAGAAATTTTACTATTCCCTATTCCCTATTCCATATTCCCTATTCTCTATGGGTATAAATTTGATCTATGTGCAATTAAACGGACTTGATATAATTTATTAACATTAGAGTTATAGCAATGTGCGCTGGCATATTTACAAATTACAAGAACTGTCCAATAGCTAAAAGTCTTGTATTATCGGTCTTTTATTCCCCCAGATGAGCTGTTGCCTGTTGCCTGTTGCCTGCGCACAGCGCTATAT
>NZ_JAAHGK010000441.1:0-5425 GCF_010672505.1 Okeania sp. SIO2B9
TTTAATTTAGTTTCTATGAAGATTTATCGACTGCCAGCACTTTCAGACAACTATATCTTTTTACTACATGACCCAAATCAAAAGATTGCGGCTGTAGTCGATCCAGCAGAAGTTAGGCCAGTGACCGAAAAACTAGAATCATTGGGTGCTCAGTTGGTAGCTATTTTCAACACTCACCACCATTCAGACCATGTAGGAGCTAATCAAAAGTTAATTCAGAAGTTTCCTCAACTCACAGTGTATGCCGGAGTTGAAGACCGAGGTAGAATTCCTGGACAAAAGGTATTTTTACAGGAAGGCGATCGAGTCCAATTTTCTGACCGAGAAGGAGAGATTTTATTTGTACCTGGTCATACAAGTGGCCATATTGCTTATTACTTTCCTCCTCTAGTTGCTGGAGAACCGGGGGAATTATTTTGTGGTGATACTTTATTTGCTGGTGGTTGTGGCCGCTTATTTGAAGGAACACCAGCCCAGATGGTACAGTCTTTGAGCAAATTGCGTAATTTGCCTGACAGGACACGAATATGGTGTGCCCATGAGTACACTTTGAAGAATTTGCAGTTTGCTATAACAGTCGATGAGCAAAATTTGGACCTACAAGCTCGTTTAGCTGAAGTTAAGGCAGCACGCAGTCGGAATGAGGCTACTGTGCCATCAATGATTGGTGTAGAAAAATGCACAAATCCTTTTCTGCGTTGGGATCAACCTAATCTACAGTTAGCGGTTAAAAGCCAAGATCCAGTACAAACTTTTGCCCGTTTACGAGGAAAGAAAGACCAATTTTAAAAATGCTACAAATATAGCGCTGCGCGCAGGCAACAGGCAATAGGCAACAGCTCCGGAAGGGGGAATAAAAAGCTGTTTGCGCAAGCATTCCGTAGGAATCATATAAGACTTTATAGCTATTGGACACTTCCTGCAATTTGTAAATATCCCAGCGCACATTGCTATACTTCCAGTTTCGCCAAGAGTCAGGAGGAATAGTCTTTAAGTATTTCTTGGGGTTTGCCGTTTAACCCTGTAGTGGTCGATCCACTTGCGTTCAACTAAGCTTTCAGGCTTTTGAGTAAGTTTGAGTAAGTTTAGTTGAGCGGTAAATATCTCTTGATTCACTCAAATTATTTGTAATATTCTTTTTTCGCACTTGTTATTACTTATAGACATCTCCAAAAATCAAAAATCAAATCAATTATTTCTCCCTGTTCCCTGTTCCCTCTTTTCTGTTCCCTCTTTTCTGGAGATGTCTAATAATTTTTGTCAGCCTTAGCATTTTTTGTACTTTTAATCTGTATAAATTAATCATATTTTTGGTATAAAATAAGTATCAAAGGTGACTGGCTTTGGCTCTAAAATGCTTACTCCTTTAGTTTTCAAATCTCAAGCTCCCTGAGAAAACATTTATTAAGTAAAATGTTAAAAAGTGTAAAGAGTGTTAAGATAAAATCTATAATAAGAAATTAATTTAGAAAAATGCTAAATCCAAGACTGCCCGAAGCAAATTTACTTAAAGCAGTACTGAAACCCTTGTTAGAGGATTTTCAGTATTGGTTTGAGCGTTCCCGTCAGTTATTGGAGAGAGAAAAAATTCCTTTTCTTAGTAGCACTGAACAATTCGACCTACTTAACAGAGTTAAGCAAGCTCAACAGGAAGTGAGTACAGCACAAACTCTTTTTAATGCAACTGAAGGTCAAGTTGGGGTAGAAACTACAGTGCTTATGCCCTGGCATCACTTACTAACGGAATGCTGGCAAGTTTCAATGCGATTTCGCAAAGAACAATCTAGATAGAATTGCTCATTACGCTCAAACTTAAGTATCAAGCAATAAATTAAAAAATAAAATTTAGTTAACTTTTAAATATAACAGTTTTGGAATTTATAACTATTAATTTACGCTAAAAGCACTATCTTCTCTGGAAATTGATGATGACTGACCCAGATAATTTATGGGGATAAAACTCATCCAGAGTTAAGTAGATATAAAATAAGAAAAACTGTTTAAACTTTTTTAAAATTTGCTGAGTGCCTATATGGCCCTGGAGAAAACCATGTTACATTTGCTTTATATCCTAGCCTTTACTACTGTTGCCGTTTTGGCTGTTCGTAATTTAATCCGTAGTCTATTAACTGTGGGCCTTGAGTCTCAATCTTTACCCTCAAACCGAGAATGGTCTTCTGGTGATTCTTATTCTAAGTCTCGTAGAATTCCACATCCGGAACTATTAGATGAATCTGGGAATTTTATTGATGAACCTTTGTTGGTGATGCGTTCCGTTAATGTACAAGAAGCTCGTCAACAGTTGGATGCTATTTATAATTCTGAGCTTGGATCTAGTAGTGAAACTAGAGAGGAGAAGGATAAATAAAGACGACAACAAATAATGTAAGATTTGTAAAAATTACCGAAAAATTGGGTTTAAAGCCTCGCCCTTGTAGGGCGACTTTTTATTTGATTTGTAAGTCAATTGAATATATGATATAGTGTTATTAGTTGCCGGGGGGCACTCGGAAACTCTAAACGGACGTGGAGGGAAGCGTTAGACTACCGCCAAGGAAGCAGCACCCTGTGAAGCGTCAACCCGCCGAGGAGCTACGGCTCAGTAGGAATTCCCGTGCCTTTAGGCCGGGGAGGATGTCAAAAGATATACATAAAAAGTCTAAAGTCCTTAATTCTCTAATTATCAGGTATTTTCTGTACAATCAAATTCATAATTGCTGTAGCAGAAAATTGATAAAAACTTAAAAACTTGCTATTGCTTTGTTTCAAAAAAACTGATAATAGCAAGTTATTTTTATAACTTTAAAATGCTAAATATTTGAGATAAAATAATTTCTACTTATACCAAATACCCGATTATAAATCAGGGATCAGACAAAACTAAAGAATAAAAGCCTCTGCAGTGTTCACACTAACAATGTATATTTAATATTAGTAGTGCAGTAGGGTAAAGATTAACGGCCAGATGACCATCCCTAAGTCCGTATTGGCAGAACTGGTGCAAGAGATTCCGCAGTTGAGACCACAAATTTACTTTAAGTCATCCCTGACTGCTCTATCTCATGCAATGGAAGACCAGGTTTTAGCAAGCTCCGATCAACCTCTGGTAATTGCAACTTTTCAGCAAGAGCGTTTTTATCGTCAGGAAGCTCATCGTTATAGACGAATTGCTAACCTAACATCCCAAGTATATGTACTAGCAGCACCAGAAACAGCATTTAAAAATTCTTCTGAGTATTACGAAACAATAGCTTTTAATACTAAAGAGACTTTAAGTAAGGAATGGAATTTACTGGTACTTGGTCAACAGTATTCAAGTTGTTTGATTTGTAATGAGCGTTTTAATTCTGGTAAAAGTGATGAAACATCTGAGTTGATTGCCATGGATCAGGCACGTCGATTTGAAGGTATCTGGACTTTTGACCGTCAAGTATGTGTCCAAGCTGCTGAATTATTACTGAATAGAATACTCAGATATAGGCCACAGTTAGAAGAAAAAGTACAAGCAGCACGAGAAGTTTATAGCATCAATCTTGATGTAGAGATGGGAAGAAAATCTGCAAAAAGAAAATCTAGCTCTAATCGTCGTTACCTAAAAAAAGCTTCAGAAGTAGTTACTCAAAATCCTCAATTTAACGATCCTTTTGCCCAACGTTTGGTGACTTATTTGCAAGCAAGTCAATATAAGTTACTTAAAACATATCGCTCGATCGCTGTTCAGGAACAAAAACAGCGCCTGATTAATATTATTTCTAATGCCATGAGGCGATCGCTAGACTCTGATGAGATTATCAAAGTAGCAGTGCAAGAATTGGGAGAAGCACTTTTAGCTTGCCGATGCTTAATTTATCAATGTCGAGCTTTAGATGTCACAGTAACTATTACACATGAATATTTAAGTTCGTCAGTTACATCTGTGGTTAATCAAGAATGGCCTTTACAAGATAATCCTTTATTTCAAAAGGTTGTTCAAACTCAAGAGCAAGTCTATATAGAAGATACAAGCTTACTGCCTAATTATTGTTTGACAGAAACACCACAAGGCTCTAAAATAAAGGCCAAAAGTTGTCTCCAAACATTAATATCTCAATGGGAAATTAAGAGCTGGTTAATGGTACCTTTGCTTTATCAGGGAAGACTTTTAGGTATGGTGGAGTTACACCACTGTGGTTCATGTCCTCATCACTGGTCTGATGACAAAATAGATTTAGTAGAAGCGATCGCTACTCAATTAGGTATAACTTTGATCCAGGCGGAAACTTATGCCCACTTAGAAGAATTAAATCAACAATTAGAAGCTCTGGACCGGACTCGTAGTAATTTAATTGCAATTACTGGCCACGAGCTACGGACACCTTTATCAACTATTCAAGTTTGCCTTGAAAGTTTGAGTCAAGAACCAGATATGCCTGCAGAGTTACGTCAAGTTATGTTGGAAACTGCATTAGCAGATGCAGATAGAATGCGTCATCTTGTGCAAGATTTCTTAACATTGTCTCATTTAGAAAGTGGTACGGTTGAGTGGAATGTAGAATATCTGCCTCTATTAGAATGTGTTGATTTGGCTCTGAGTAGTATTCGTGCCCATCATTTACAAAGAGATTTACCGAATATTACTACTCAGGTATCGACAGAACTACCTTTAGTTTTAGCTGATGGAGAATGGTTAGTAGAGGTATTGTCAAAACTCCTGGATAATGCTTGTAAGTTTACTCAGTCTGAAGGAACAGTAATGATTGGGGCTACTTCTAATGGAGATAATATGTTGGAAGTGACAGTCTCTGATACTGGTCGTGGGATTGAACCTAAGCGCTTAGAAGCTGTATTTGATCGTTTTTATCAAGAGGAAGGTGCTTTACGGCGCAGTGTTGGTGGTACAGGTTTAGGTTTAGCCATTTGTCGGCAGATTATTACTCGCTTGGGAGGAAAAATTTGGGCAGAGTCAGCGGGTAAAAATCGGGGTAGTCAGTTTCACTTTACAATTCCAATTGTTAGTAATAGTGAAAAAATGGAGAGGGAAAATCAAACAAGAAGAAAGGAATCTAATTCATAAACTTAGCAGCTAGCAAAGTAGTAGTTTAGGTTTTAATGAATAGAGAAATGATTCATCTTCTAAAAAATGAAATTCTTGGTCCAATCCAGTTAATTGAAAAACCAATTGAATATCATCTTGGATATTGAACAGATATAATAGACATCCTCTTTTTTCAGAAATTTTTCGGATAATAACTAAAGTAGTTAATCCCAAATTATTAATTTGGTTTACTAATCCCATATCTATTATCCAGTATAAATTTCGTGTTTTGTCGATTATATCTGTTCAATATCCAAGATGATATTCAATTGGTTTTTCAATTAACTGGATTGGACCAAGAATTTCATTTTTTAGAAGATGAATCATTTCTCTATTCATTAAAACCTAAAC
>NZ_JAAHGK010000442.1:0-5425 GCF_010672505.1 Okeania sp. SIO2B9
TCCTACTCCCTACTTTCAAGAATATGTAGGAAAAATGGGTGATATTTGATATTTTACCATTTAAAAAAAAAAGAACGTTATGAATAATATCAAATCCGTTTGATCGGACAAAAAAAATATTCAATCGTCATAACTACGCTCATCTTTGTGATTCTCTCTAATCCTGACTCCTGACTCCTGACTCCTAGAGACTTAACCATTCTATAACTGTTTAACCGGATTTGATATAATTTGGATGATTATGGGGATATACCGTTGACGAAAAATATAAGTTCCGACCTAAAAAACAATATCGAAGCCATTTATTCTGACTCCTGACTCCTGACTCCTAATAAATAGTCTACCTATTTGTAGCAAATATTTATCAAACTGATATTACTTCTGAGTAAATGCCCAAGCTCCATCCCAGTTTTTCGGCACACCAGTTGCTGTTAACTCCTCAATTCTTTCTAGATAAAGTTGAGATGTTTGGTCTGAAGAATTAACTGCTAATACTTTCTCAAAATAATTCTTAGCACCAACCAAATCTCCCAAACGATAATACTCTACAGCTAGTTCAAAATCTGCCTGAGTTCTTAATTTTAATTCTCGAACATAATCTACTTCTCCATCAAGCACCTCATAAACATTAATTGGTTCATCTCTACCCTTAACAGATGCTCTATCTAGAAATCTAATTTGATATTTTTGAGGATATTTTAAACTCTTAAAAGCTGACTCAGAAATTAATAAAGAAACTCCATAATACTTAGTCAAACCTTCTAAACGTGAAGTCAAATTCACATTATGAGAAAGTGCATCTCCTGACATTCGAGTTTCCTCTCCAATGATGCCAACCATCATATGACCCCAATGAATACCAATGCCGATTTTCATCGGTAACAAACCCATCGCTTTTAGAGTCTGATTATATTTCTGTAATGTCTTAAGTTGAGAAATAGCTGACTGTATAGCATCATCAGCGCCTTCAGGAAATACAGCCATAATACCATCTCCCATAAACTTAATAATTAAACCATTGTAAGCGCGAATTTCTGGACAAACTTGTTGTAAGTAACCATTTACAAAAGCAAAAGTTTCTTGAGAAGTCATTTTTTCAGATATACTCGTAAAAGAACGAATATCAGAAAAGAATATAGCCATTTTTTTACTCACCCGATCGCCTAAATTGACATCAAGAATATTTTCTTTTGATAGCAATTTGACATATTCGTGGGGTACAAAACGTCCGTAAGCATTAGTGATTTTTGATAATTGAAGATGGGTTTTAACCCTAGTTAATAATTCATCTTTAGCAAAGGGTTTAGTCAAATAATCATTGGCACCAAATCGGAAACCTATAACTAAATCAGCTACTCTATTTTTAGCAGTTAACATCAAGATGGGCAAACTTTGAGCGGGATATTTTTCCCGAACTTTAGCGCAGACTTCATAACCAGACATATTGGGCATCATTACATCTAGTAAAATCATGTCAATATTCTTGTCTTGCTCCAAAGCAGCCAAAGCTTCTTTGACGAGATTAGATAGACGACGAGCGCTATAAACTATCATACTTAAGTTGGAATTGGTGACCGGATTTAACTCTCCAGTGCTACCTTCCAAGATAAATTCACCAAGACCAATAATCCCATTAAGTGGGGTTCGGAGTTCGTGGGAGGTGTTAGCTAAAAATTCGTCTTTGAGGCGGTCTAGTTGTTTGAGTTGTTCATTTTGTGTTTCTAAAGTTTCAAAATAATTTTTAAGTTGAGCTGCCATGAGATTAAAAGAGTTGGCAAGTTCGCCTACTTCATCACGACGGTGAATATTGAGTTGATTTTCCCATTTGCCTTAAGCAATTTCTTTAGCCGCAGAATTAAGTTGTAAAATAGGTTGGGAAATCCAGTTAGTGGTGACTATTCCTATTAAGATAGCTACAATCAGAGCAGCAAGACTGAATAAAATTGTGTTCTTGGTGTTGGTGTTAATTTTTTCCATGAAGTCATTTTCGGGAACAACTACTACTACTAACCAATCAATAACTTTACCATCCCTAACTGGCATTATGCTAGCATAATACCACTCTCCATCAATCGGAAAATTTATTTGTTTGCTACCCTCAATTTCATCAAAATTACCGAACTCTTTTTGTAAGTGTTTGGCCGTGGAACTTACTGTAATGCTATCACTATCAATAGCTTGTAAGCGTTTAATTTTTTTCTTTTTACCAAATTCAATAGTGAGGAATGGTTGGGAAATCTGAGAGCTAACAACTAAATCTCCCGATCGCTCCATAATAAAACTTTGTCCATTGGGACTAATATTTAAGTTTTTGAGAAATTCTGTAATCCTGGTCAAGCTGGTCTGATTTGCTAAAACCCCGATTAACTGGCCAGTAGAATTAAAAATGGGTCTGACAGCGGATATATCCAAAGATGTATTAGCACGAGAGAAAGCTGCATAAATAGAACTCCATGTGGGTTGACCAAGTTTCTTTGCCACTTGATACCAGGGGCGAATCCTGGGGTCATACTCTTTTACTTTCACAAACTCTTCCGCATTACCCCGAGAATCTAGTCGGTAAATTTCACGAACTGGTTGAGTAGCTATAGTACGAATCCGGAAGATAATTTCACCATTATCAGGATTAAGTTCAACACCAATAAATTCTCCCTGCTCATTACCGAAAAAAAGGTCACTTTCCAAATCCCCTTCTTTGATAATTTGCCAAAAATAGGCTCGCATTGCCCCAAAATTGTTGACATCTAAATTGCCACCTTCAATTGCATCATTGGTTACTCTTAGCACCTGATAAGATTTGTTGAGATAACTTAAAACGTGCTGTTCAATACGAGTGCTAATTTCCTTAGTTAACTGGTTTGCAAGAGTATCGACAGTTTGGCGTCCATTGGTAAAAGAAAAATATCCTACTAATCCCACAGCACTAACAATTTGCAGAATAAAAGGGACAATTAGAACAGTTTTGAGAGGAAATTTGCTAAACATTTTGCCCAGTGTCAGAGATAGAGGTTTAAATAGCATCAAAGCTTTAGGTTTATTTCTAATATATCTCTGAACTTGAATTTGGTCATGCAAATTCGAAAAAAAGAATGTTACAAATTATAGGGAATAGGGAACAATTAATAATTAATAATTAGGGCTTGCTGATTAAATATAAAAGCATTTATATATAAAGGTTTTAGCCTTTTTATATCTGGAAAAAGTACCTAGCTTTCAGGAACCTATCCCACTAATAATATTTTTGCTGAAAACCTTAAATATTTTGAGAATTAAAAACGAAAAATTAAGCTTTTAAAATAAATTTTACTTAAACAAATAAGCTTGTTGAAAATAGTGGGATAGGTTCAGCTCTTTATGCTCAAAAAGGTGCGCATTTTGGGCAGGAGAGTAGCCCAAAAATTACTCCCTTACTCCCCCGCTCCCCCCCTCCCCCTACTCCCTATTCCCTTTACTTTTGAGTAAATGCCCAAACCCCATTCCAATTTTTCGGTACACCATTTACCATCAGCTCATCAATTCTTTCCAGATAAACTTGAGCTGTTTTATCTGAAGAATTAACTGCTAAAACTTTCTCAAAATAATCTTTAGCAGAAACTAACTCTCCTAAACGATAATACTCCAAACCTAATGAAAAATCTACCTGAGTTTTTAATTTTAATTCTCGTACAGAATCAACTTCACCATCCAGCACTTCATAAACATTAATTGGTTCATCTCTACCCTTCACAGATGCCCGGTCTAAAAACCGAATTTGATATTTTTGCGGATTTTTTAAACAATTAAAAGCTGACTCAGAAATTAATAACGACACACCATAAAACTTAGTCAAACCTTCCAAACGAGCCGTCAAATTCACATTATCAGAAAGTGCATCTCCAGACATTCGACCTTCCTCTCCAACTATACCTACCATCATATGACCCCAATGAATACCTATACCAATTTTAATTGGGGGAAAATCTTCTGCTTTTAGGGTCTGATTATATTCTTGTAATTTCTTGAGTTGAGCAATAGCAGTTTCAACGGCATCATCAGCGCCATCCGGGAATACTGCCATAATCCCATCTCCCATAAACTTAATAATCAAACCGTGGCGATCGCGAATTTCTGGACAAACCTGTTGTAAATAACCATTCACAAAAGCAAAAGTTTCTTGAGAAGTCATCTGCTCAGATATAGTTGTAAAAGAGCGAATATCAGAAAAGAAAATTGCCATTTCTTTACTTACTCTGTCTCCTAATTTAACATTGATAATACTTTCTTTTGAGAGTAACTTCACATATTCGTGAGGAACAAAACGCTCATAAGAATTAGTAATTTTTGATAATTGAATATGAGTTTTAATCCGAGTTAATAACTCATCTTTAGCAAAAGGTTTAGTTAAATAATCATTTGCACCAAATTGGAAACCCATAACCAAATCAGCCACTTGATTTTTAGCAGTTAACATTAAAATGGGCAAATTCTCCGCAGGATATGTTTCTCTAATTTTAGCGCAGACTTCATAACCAGACATATTTGGCATCATTACGTCTAACAAAATTAGGTCAAAATTCTGATGTTTGGCTACAGCATCTAAAGCTTCTTTTCCATTTAATGCTTGAGTAATTTGATATTTATTGGCCGTCAAATGGTTAGTTAGAACTTGCACATTTATCGGTTCATCATCAACAACTAAAATATGGAAATCACCATCTGCTAAATGATTTTCATAGGGTTCGATGTTTGGGGATGTTTCTACGATATCATTAACTCTAGAAACAGAAATATTCAGAGGATCGGCGACATATTTTTCGGAAATGGGTAGAGTAAAACTAAAACTAGAACCGACACCAAATTGAGACTGTACCCAAATTTTACCCCCATGAAGTTCAACTAATTGCTTGGTGACAGCTAACCCTAAACCTGTACCACCGTATTTTCTAGCTGTGGAACCTTCTCCTTGTTCAAAATATTTAAAAATGCTTTCTAATTTATCACTGGGAATACCAATACCAGTATCAGAAACAGTAATTATCATTTCCTGAAATGCTTGGGAGTTATAATTATTGGTAATTAGTGCTGCTGAGATTTCAACTTTACCAGAGTCAGTAAACTTGAGTGCATTGCCAATTAGGTTGTAGAGAATTTGTTGTAAACGGTTTTCATCAGCACTAACGGGAGGTAAATTTTTGGGGATAGCATTGATTAACTGTAGATTTTTATTTTTGCTGATCAATAGATTTAAGGTGACTACTGTTTCTACAACCACAAAAACATCAACTGCTTTAATCTGTAATTCTAGTCTATTGTATCTAATTTGGGAAAAGTCAAGAATGGCATTATTGGTATTGGTGAATTTCTTCTAGGAGAACCAACCCAAAATATTAATACAACCATCACTTCCAACTTAACTATGATTGTATCTAGCGCTCGTCGTCTTTCA
>NZ_JAAHGK010000443.1:0-5415 GCF_010672505.1 Okeania sp. SIO2B9
TTACAGTTTTATATCCCCCCTTTGCCCCCCTTTCTAAGGGTGGCAAAGGGGGGATATAAAACTGTATCTCATAGATTCAAGAACTGCTGTATTAATCCACCAAAATTTCAGCAATTAGTTTCTGACAATATCTCAGAAAAATCTATTACAAGTTTCATTCACGATCGCGCTATTGGAATGGGGAGTTTATACCCTGGTGTTTCTCCAGCAAATAAGTCTGAGGTCGGGTTTGAAATTATTGAAAGGATAGGAATGTTACCCCCTGCCAATATTTCATCAGGAAATTACATATTAGAAGCGACTTATCTTAACCGGAAAACTGGAGAAACTTATCCTATTCCCATACAACCCCCCGTGCGTGTCGAAGTAGACCCCCAGGCCGAAATATTACCAGCACCAGAATTAGATTTAGTGACACAGTTACGGATGTGGGGGCAAAAATTGCCTCTAGGAATAAAAGGTTTAGAAACTGTATTTGAGGAAGTGGGGCGAGTTAACCAGTACGATCCAGTCCAAGATTATACCACACAAGCAGAAAAAACTTTGTCATATCGTTTGCAGCAAGACCCCAATAATTTAGAGTTGCTCTATGGGTTGAGTTTGGCCAGGGTTTTACAACAGGATGCAGATGGAGCGATCGCTGCTTTGACTAGAGTAACTGAGTTAGATTCTCAAAACCCCTTTGCCTATGCTTATTTGGCTTTTGTTTATCTATATAACTTAAATCCCGGGCCCGCAGCAATAGCTTTGAAGTCTGCTTTGGAACTTGACCCCACTCAGCCAGAAATTAGAGCTTTAAATGGAGTTACTGCTTTGATGCAAGGGAATGTAATCAAGGCGTGGCGTTATCTGAAATAGGGAGTGGGGGAGTGGGGGAGTGGGGGAGTAGGGGAGTGTGGGAGATTGAGAAATATTTGGCAATGGCGCTGAGATAGAACATTTTTTTATACCGAATTAAACGGACTTGATGTTATCTCAAATATCCAGGTAGAGAGTTGGGAAAAGTGGGAAAAACGTTTCTCTATCTAAGCTTTAGCGTCAGTACTAAGTACTGAATACCTCATTTTTTGCCATAAGTCAAGACTCAAGAAGTGTGGATTTCTATATTTTTTTACCCACAACACCGTCACTTATGCTAACTTGACACTTACCGCAATAAATTGTTACATTTGTTTACATAAAGGTAAATAAGTGTAAAGAAAAAAAAGGAAAAAAATTATGGTTATTTTAATCTCACTATTCGTTATCGGTTGGGTCGCTGCAGCAGTAATTGGAAGCCAAGCTTATTTATTGGGCGAACAAAGTAAGCCTATCCACGAGCGCAACTGGAGTTCTAAGTCTTTTGAAAATTTATCTGAATCTTTAACAGGCAATAGATTGGACTACAATCAGCGAATTCCGGCCTATAGTATGGACGCCTATGCTAGCCAGCGCCTTGCTGATGGTTCAAATGTATAGGTAAAGATTTATGGTTTGATTTTTCCCTAACTCCTCTCTCTGAAACTTAATTGAACTATTTTCATCCCAAGCAGATATTGGGGTGATTTTTTTTTGATTCAGGGACTGTTTTTAACGAAGTCAGAAGTCAGAAGTCAGAAGTTATTTTTGTGACGGGGATGCGTGAGCAACTCTCTAAAAATATTTCGCCTTAAAAGACGGGGTGGCGCGACCCAATTATTTTGATTGATCAAAATGTCAATACTTAATAGGTGCGGATTTCCACATCTTTTTATCTGGTTTACCGTCACTTATGCTAACTTGACACTTACCGCAATAAATTGTTACATTTGTTTACATAAAGGTAAATAAGTGTAAAGAAAAAAAAGGAAAAAAATTATGGTTATTTTAATCTCACTATTCGTTATCGGTTGGGTCGCTGCAGCAGTAATTGGAAGCCAAGCTTATTTATTGGGCGAACAAAGTAAGCCTATCCACGAGCGCAACTGGAGTTCTAAGTCTTTTGAAAATTTATCTGAATCTTTAACAGGCAATAGATTGGACTACAATCAGCGAATTCCGGCCTATAGTATGGACGCCTATGCTAGCCAGCGCCTTGCTGATGGTTCAAATGTATAGGTAAAGATTAATGATTTGATTTTTCGCTAACTCCTCTCTCTGAAACTTAATTGAACTATTTTCATCCCAAGCAGATATTGGGGTGATTTTTTTTGATTCACAGGCTGTTTACCGCTATTGGTAGTGGACTGACACATCTAAAATGGTGCGTTACGACGGATTGTTAAATGCCTTTCACAGCCTAGATTTTAGCCGTCTAACGCACCCTACTGGATTGTTTCATCTAAAAATGTGCATTAGAAAATGGGGGAGGTGACGGGGTGATGGGGTAATGCAGTATCAGTGATACGAAAAAAGCGCTCTGCAAAGTTTTAGCTGTGCATCCATCCGTGCATCCGTGGCAAAATCCGTGTCTTGCCCTGACTTCTCTAAAGCACTATTTTAGCTGAAACTGTCCACTACAAATTTTGCTTTCTCCTGTCTCCTGACTCCTGACTCCTGACTCCTTCTTCAAACAGAACACATCGCCATGAAAGTACATTCCCAAACTAATCTAGGTTGGACATAGGAGAGTAAATATTTTCTAGCTGCCTCCAGATGTTTGAGACATTCCACTTTGTCAAGCTGCTGCTGTTGCTTGGCCCAATAACTATGCTGTAGATAATCTATCAACCATAACTGCGCCTCCATATCCAAATTTTTACTAATATCTCGCCCTACTTCTAGTGCTTGACGAATAGTCTTAATACCCTGAGTGACTGTTTCCAAAATATCCGCAGGAATTTCTTGTAGTTGTTGCCAAGCAGCGATCGCTTCTCCTGGACTACCTTGAGCCATCATCATCACTTCTTTATGCCTCAAAATTTCTTCATGGCCAGCTTTTTCCAATACGAGCTTCATATTCTCGTTGGCCAAGCGATAAAAAGGAATGCGCTGACATCGGGACACCAAGGTGGGCAATAATGAATCAACTCCCGGAGCAATTAAGATTAAAGTTGCCCGTTTGCCAGGTTCTTCCAAAGTTTTCAACAAACCATTTGCAGCACTTTCTCTCATTGTTTCAGCTTGTTGCAAGACTACTACTGACCTTGCAGTTTCTAGGGGGGGACGACCGAGAAATTCACTAATTTCCCGTACCTGTTCGAGACGAATTTGAGGTGGTGACTTGCGTTTGACTCCTGCTTCTGTTGCTTCTTTTGCTGAGAGCAGTTTTCCTTGGTGTAGATAGGTGGGTTCTACCCATAATAGGTCTGGATGGTTTCTTTTGTGAATGCGATTTTTTAGGGATGGGTTAGCAGGGGAGTGGTTATTGGAGAATAGGAGTTCAATAAAACATTGGGCAGTTAAACCTCGTCCTATTCCTGGAGTGCCTACAAATAAATAGGCAGGGGCAATACGTTGGCGAGCAACTGCTTGAGTTAATAATTCTATGGCTTGGTTTTGTCCGATAATTGAGGTAAATGAAGTCACAATGAAGAAGGAGTCAGAACTCAGAACTCTGAACTCAGGAGGGAACAAGGAGGAAGAGGAGAAGAAAGTTTTTCCTGAATGCTATGAAAAGGATCCAGGAGTCGTAGGGGCAATTTCCTACGGAATACTTTTCTACGGAATACTTCGTAAACGTAAACGCGTTTGCGGAGCATGACTTTAGGAAATTGTCCGTACAGGAGTCAGAATGAATATGTTGAATACCATTTTTAAAATTAAATCTAAAAAGATGATTTAACTCTGTTTGCTGTTTCTTCTGATTCTCCAGAAAGTGGGAAAACTAACACACTCTTAATATTGGAATTATTAACTAATTCGTCAAGGCGGTGTAATTGTTTATCGGTAATACCAATACCGTCATATTGTTTGGCATAATTCAATTCTTCCTGAAAGTTATCTTCATTATAAGCTTGAATAAAGACTCGATCTACTAACCATTTTTCCCAGTCTGCAGCAAAATATTTTTTCGCCCAATAAGGGTTATGATGACTAAGATCAAAACTAACTGAATTGTTGGCTTTTTTCATTTCTGTTACCATCTGTTTGGTAAAACTTGTTAATTTTGCTGTCCGGTCTACTTTTCCTGGCAATTCTGCATGATATCCGAGATAATCATCCCATTGAACGGCATCGATTTTTGGATATTTTTTGACAAATTCAACTAAAATATTAGTAAAAAAGTTAGCTACTTCTTCTACTTCTACATCTAAGACATAATGCTCAATTCCATCGTAGGTTTTATCTACTCCAGGAACTATCCATTTTTTAGCAATTGCTAAGTCAAAAATCGGACTATTTTTATCAATTTTAATGCCTTTCTCAAAGTAAGCATGAACTTCTATTCCTTGTTTATGTGCTTCATCAATTAACCAAACTAACCATTGTTCATTAAATTCATTAGGACAGCTATTTGCTCCTAGTATTTGTTGCATTACTTCACTTTTGTACATGGTACAACCATTTCCCCAAACTCCGTGAATTATGGTATTAAATCCTTGTTTTTTATAATAACGAACTCTTTCACGAATTGTTTTTTCATCCGCATTATTAGTTATATAATAACGACTTAAGTAAATTCCTCTAATTTCTTTTTTCTCCCAAGGAGTTAAAACTTTATCGTTGAGGGAATTATTATTAGGTTTAACTGGATTAACAATCTTTTTTTCGGCAGGAGTAGGTGATGGTGATTCTATTTTAGGTAAATTTGGTGATTTTTTGACGATTTCTGATGAAGATGATTGAGATGATTCGGTTTGATTTGAGTCAATTTCTTTTGATTTTAAAACAGTTTCTTTTTCAAGGGAATTATGATTAGGCTTAACTGGATTAACAATCTTTTCTTCGGTAGTAATAGGTGATGGTGATTCTCTTTTAGGTAAATCTGGTGTATTTTTGACGGTTTCTGATGAAGATGATTGAGATGATTCGGTTGGAGTTGAGTCAGTTTCTTTTGATTTTAAAAAAGTTTCTTTTTCGGTTGATCTCTCTTCTGATTTTACAGTGGGAATAGGTAGATTTGGAAATTTATCTTGGAGCCAAGAAACCACTGAATTATTAGATACGAATTTAGACAAATCGATCTGATTTCTCTGAATAAACCACCAGTAACTTCCACCTAAAATCATCAAAAAAATTAGAATTTCTACCAAACAACCTGAATCAAAAAGACGAGAAGAATTATCCTTTTTTTTAGACATAGGTTCAATAATTGATAATTGATAATGGATAATTGATAATTACCTCTTCCTTTTACGGAGAGGATTGAATAAAAGGAAAATTTTTTAAAATTCACCATATCCGAAAACGTAATTATCAAGAAACCTCTCCCAGCAGCAGGTATTGTTTGCTCCAATCCTCAGCGCGCTCAACGTCTAGTCAACCGTTATTTTCCTTCAGCTCAATTACATACCG
>NZ_JAAHGK010000444.1:0-5407 GCF_010672505.1 Okeania sp. SIO2B9
TATTTAAGTGAAAAGGAAATACATCAATAGGCTCAAAATTCCTCTTTCGGTAGCATGACCGAGGAAAACCTAGATAGATCGACAAATAAGCTAATTTGACGTTAAATTCTTGCTACGTAAGTTTTTGAGGCTATTTTTCAGATATTTTTTACTACAGTCTCCCTATTCTCAACTCCCAACTCCCTGCTCCCTATTCCCTTTTCACTTAAATTTATTGTCCTAACCAAAAAACGTACTGCTATACTTTCATGTTGCAATAGATTCAACTTGAACTTTAACTACTGACTATTTATAATTGCCGATTGACTGGTGGTATAGGCTGATATTAACTAAGTAGGTATAGTAAATATCTAATATGAAATATGAAATATGAAATATAAAAAAGAATGATACGAATAATTTAACTGGTTAAAAAACTTTACCCAGAAATGTCGATTTGACTAAAAACAGAGTTTTACTCTAATAAATGATATGTAGGCTATTCCTCCTGACTACTGACTTATAACTTATGCCTCATGACTCTTTAAATAGTCTAAGTATAACACTGCGCGCAGGGAACAGGCAATAGGGAACACCTCATTTGGGGGAATAAAAAACTGGTCAGGTAAGACTTTGAGCTATTGGACACCTCCTGCAATTTGTAAATATGCCAGCGCACATTGCTATATTTGTAGCAAAAATTTTAGTATTTCATATAAATATGGGACTATCATAATCCTCATGGTTAATCTTGAGATTAATACAAATCAAATATTTGTATAAAATCTATCAATAGAGGCACCCAAGTATCCGAAGCGAGAGCCAAATAATTGTCCTGTTCCAAAATTAGTCATCTTTTTCGTAACTAAATTTGCCCTCTATTTCGCTATAAGCTTTATGATCAGGACTGTGTGTGGTGTGAAGTGAAGGAGTAAGATGACTGCCGATAGCCAATTCATCTCTGGCAAGGTAATTAGAGGGTTTACAGGACACGGTTTTCAACCTTTCCTCCCCAGAGATAGACAAAAAAGTCGATTTCTAGAGGGCCTAGAGGTAGGATGTTATAAACGATTATTTGATATCCTGTTTTCTCTGTCGGTTCTCATATTGTTTGCCCCTATTTACCTGTTTATAGCTTTACTAATTGTCTTTAGCTCACCAGGATCTGTTTTTTATGTTCAAGAAAGAGTGGGTAAAAATCGAAAGCTTTTCCGTTGTTTGAAGTTTAGAACTATGGTGAAAAATGCAGATGAGATGTTAGGAGAAATTATGGAAACATATCCTCATCTGCGCCAAGAATTTCAAGAAAGTTTTAAATTAAAACATGACCCTAGAATTACATGGATAGGTAAATTTCTCAGGGTAACGAGTTTAGATGAATTTCCCCAATTTTGGAATGTTTTGAAAGGTGATATGAGCGTTGTAGGGCCTAGACCATTAGTGGTTGAAGAACTACCAAAATATGGTCATCACATGGATAAAATTCTGACAATCAAACCGGGAATTACAGGTTTATGGCAAGTTTCTGGTCGCAATGATATTCCCTATCCTAAGAGAGTTCAAATTGACCTTTTTTATGTAAACTTCAGAAATTTTTGGATAGATATATGGATCATGTTTAAAACAGTTGGTATTGTTGTTTTCCCAAAAAATAATGGTGCTTACTAAGGCTTGTCATTGGCTTGTCATTAATGACTAAGTGATTTAAAATCAATTGAAGTTATTACGGGGTTAGAGGTTGATAGTATTTTTCCAACTATTATCTTTCTAACCTACTAACCAAAATTGATCAGCTTAAATAAAATCAGTTTTAGTTGCTTGAGAGAAATAGTGTTTTTCAAGGAGTAAAGTTGATAAATATTAACTCAAAATACTTGGTTATGAGAACAATTTTAGGTTAGTCTAGAAATCTGGGGATGGTAGAGAGTATAACCAAACTATATAAGCAAACAAAAAAATAAATATATATTTATTTTTTTGCACTGTAGCGATTGAGCTAATTATTATGGACATTCCCATGCCAATTTATTACCTTAGTAAATATTAACTCCAATGACTGAAAAGAAACGAGCACTAATTACTGGTATTACAGGTCAAGATGGTTCATACTTGAGCGAACTTTTGTTAGAGAAGGACTATGAAGTTCATGGTATTATTAGACGTAGTTCTAGCTTCAATACAGATAGGATAGACCATATATATGAAGATTCTCATAATCCTGATGCTAGATTATTTCTACATTATGGAGACTTAACTGATGGGACTACTCTACGTCGAATTCTGGAAGAAGTTAAACCAGTAGAAATATACAATTTAGGTGCCCAGTCCCATGTGAGGGTTAGCTTTGATTCTCCAGAATATACAGTAGATGCCGTGGGAATGGGCGCTCTACGTTTACTCGAAGCAATTCGAGACTATCAACAACGTACTGGAATTGAAGTTCGTTTTTATCAAGCTGGTTCTTCGGAAATGTTTGGCAAAGTCCAAGAAGTACCTCAGAAAGAAACTACACCTTTTTACCCCCGTAGTCCTTATTCTTGTGCTAAAGTTTATGCCCACTGGCAAACAATAAATTATCGAGAATCATACAATCTCTTTGCTTGTAATGGTATATTATTCAACCATGAAAGTCCTCGTCGAGGTGAGACTTTTGTAACTCGTAAAATTACTCGTGCTGTAGCTAGAATTGTAGCGGGTAAACAGAAGAAACTCTATCTTGGTAACTTGGATGCTAAACGAGATTGGGGATATGCAAAGGATTATGTTAGAGCTATGTGGATGATGCTACAACAGGAGGAACCAGATGATTATGTGATTGCTACAAATGAAACTCATTCTATTAAAGAATTTCTAGAAATAGCATTTACTTATGTAAATCTAAATTGGCAAGATTATGTAGAGTTTGACCCCCGTTATCTTCGTCCTGCGGAGGTTGATTTATTAATTGGTGATTGTACAAAAGCACAAGAAAAGTTAGGTTGGAAACCATCAGTTACATTTACAGAGTTGGTAAATTTAATGGTTGATTCTGATATTAAAGCTTTGGAAAAAACTACTACCATGAGCAATGGTTTTGATTAAAATTTTTTGGCTAAGTTATTAAGAGGATTTAACTCTTGAGGTAATCCTTAATTTTTTTGAGGTGATAGTGCTTTTATTGGTCTTTTGGCACTATCAAAATTAAATAAACTTGATGATGAAAAAGTAGCTAAAAAGAAAGAGAGAATTATCAGGTGTATCTAGATAATATAATGAGTAAAAGTAGAGAGTAATTCAAGAAAAAACATTTCTAGCACTAGAATAAGTATGAAGTAAAAAGCTGGCATCAATATAAGATGATATTTAGCTACAGTCCTAGTAGGAATTGATTGTTTTTAGATGCTACTATAGCAATCATAAATAGCTGTTTACTAATGCAGAATGTGAGAAGTTTAGTTAAACTAAAAATTAACAGTTAAGGTCTATGAGATTATGACTGTACAAATGCTGGATATAATTCCTAAATTTTTGGTAAAATTTAAATTGTCAAATTTTCTTCTATAGCACTATGCATATAGGACTTGGACATTGGTAAATCCTGTTTGCTTTTTTGCAGGCGGAAAGCTTTCCTAGGTCATGCTCCGCAAACGCTTTTAATGTTGCAGAGCAAAATGGTTTGACACGCTGCGCGACATGAATGGGTAGCATCCCCTAGGGAAGCATTTGGGCATCGAAAACTCTCTCAGATATTACCTTATAACTTTTGACTTGCACCGCTATATATCATCTCAGGAAAGCCAAAATTTCTTCTACACCCTAAAGCTGGAAAAATCTTGAGTAGCAATTAAATCCCAGTAATAGGAAATAAGAGATTTTTCTATCTCTAAGACCTATAGTATAACCGTATTTTTATTGGGCTGATTTTAATCCACAATACCTTAAAGCTAAAGTCTAATTAGTATCAATCTTGGAGGTTTTTAATGAGTAAATTAGAGTTAGAAAACAAGAGAATTTTGGTAACAGGTGGATCGGGTTTTCTTGGACGCCAAGTTATAGATCAACTTCATAAAGCAGGAGCTAATCCTGATAAGATTACTGTACCGCGATCGCGTGATTATGACCTTAGGACTCTGGAAGCTTGCCAAAAAGCTGTCCAAGAACAGGATATTATAATTCACCTTGCTGCTCATGTAGGGGGTATTGGTCTGAATAAGGAAAAACCTGGTGAGTTATTTTACGATAATTTGATGATGGGAGTGCAATTAATTGATTGTGCTTATAAAGCAAATGTAGAAAAATTTGTTTGTGTGGGTTCGATATGTGCTTATCCTAAATTTACTCCGGTTCCTTTTAAAGAAGAAGACCTTTGGAATGGTTATCCAGAAGAAACTAATGCTCCTTATGGTATTGCCAAGAAAGCTCTTTTAGTTCAACTGGATGCTTATCGTCAACAGTATGGTTTTAATGGTGTTTATCTGTTACCTGTTAACTTGTACGGACCTGAAGATAATTTCGATCCTAAGAGTTCCCATGTAATTCCTGCTTTAATTCGGAAAGTACATGAAGCTCAAGTTAGAGGAGATAAAAAATTGCCTGTTTGGGGTGATGGTAGTCCTAGTCGTGAATTTTTATACTCTACAGATGCTGCAAGAGCAATTGTTATGGCAACTCAATTTTACAATGAATCTGATCCTATTAATTTAGGAACTAATCATGAAGTAAAGATTCGTGATTTAGTAGAGTTAATTTGTGAATTAATGGATTTCAAGGGAGAATTAGTTTGGGAAACTGATAAACCTAATGGTCAACCTAGGCGATGTTTAGATACACAAAAAGCAAAAGAAAAGTTTGGTTTTGTTGCTAATGTAGATTTTAAGCAAGGACTGAAGAATACAATTGAATGGTATCGAGAAAATGCTGACTAAGTTTAAAGGATATAGATTTTATCTGTTATAATTAATTGATATAAGTATAGAGCTGGAAGAAAATTATCTTTCAGCTTTTATATAATTCAAAACTTTTCTGGATAAAATTTACCATAGAGTTATTCAAAATATCAGGAAGTGATGTTGTAATACCAATTCACTTAAAATAATGTCACCAATAGTTGGTAACTGATGAAGTCAAATAATAAACAGAAATTACTGTAGAGTAGAGGTTTTAAGTACCTAAAATATCACTTCTGACTTCTGACTTTAGTGAAACGGTATAAGCGATCAAGCATCGCTCGAAGCAAAATTAAATCTAGTTTATAGCTTGGTAGTTCTGCAGAGCGTAGTGGTATACAGCAAACAGAAATACCAGGTACGGCAGCAACAGACTCCCACTGCCGTGCCTCGTAACAAAAATTACCGGACAATGCACGACCATTACAATGCAGCACCACCTATAGCTTTTATCAGTTGGATGAGATAAAAAATTGAGATTTAGAGGACAAAAAATAGACAAT
>NZ_JAAHGK010000445.1:0-5396 GCF_010672505.1 Okeania sp. SIO2B9
TCAGACACAGGCATTAATTTTTCGTGTGTCTGTCGATCGCCTATAATATCAACAAGTCCGGCAGCGTCTGTATAATAAAAGGTTGTTTCTAGTAGTCAGTAGGAATAGCTTCAATATCATTTTTGAGGGCCTGCGCAATTCCTTTTTCTCAAAGATCAATCTGACTTCCAGCATTTTAGTTGACCTCATTATTTATAACTTTCTTGAGTGCATACTGCTATCATGGCCAATCCTATCGTTATAGCAAGCTACTACCCAACACATAGCGCTATAATATCATGTCCGGTTGAACAGTTATAAATAAATGATGGAGGAGTCAGGAGTCAACCCACCCCTAACCCCTCCCAGGAGGGGAAGGACCGAGTCAGGAGGGAATAAAGAAGAAGAAAGAACAGGAGAAGGATAAAGTTTTTTGGTCGCGTAAGCGGAACGGAATTCTATCACGCTCTTATCCGGACATGATGTAACTCACTTTGATGGCATTGTAAGTACGCGCCAGACAATAAAACCTGCAAATAAAACATAACCTGCTACTCCTACCCAGTCTTGCCAACTTCCAGATAATTGACTTTCCATAATTTCACTTCCTATTAATTTTGACTTGTATATCATATCAAATCCGTTTAATTCGGTATAAAAAAAGGCGTTGCACAGTGGCGAATGATTTGAGATTTTTGATTGAATTTGATTTTGGATTTGATAATTGCTAGAACAATTAATATTAGGTTTTTTTAGTCAAAGTCTAAACCTCTTTTTGGCAGTATCATTCCATAATGTGCAACCCCTAAAAAAATGTTCCATCTTCAACCATTACCAAATATTTCTCGATCTCTCCATCTCCCCATCTAATTACACCGATGCTACCGGATTTGATATGACTTACGCATGAACGCGATTGGTAGGGTGTGTTAGCGATAGCGCACAAACTCTATAGCGCTGTGCGCAGGCAACAGGCAATAGGCAACAACTCATCTGGGGGAATAAAAAGCTGATAATATAAGACTTTTAGCTATTGGACACCTCCTGTGATTTGTAAATATGCCAGCGCACATTGCTATACTTCTATTGTCAGTGCCTAAGTCCTAATTATAACAAATTATGGGTTACTTAGGACTTATACTGATAATCAACCGTAAGACAGGGAAATATTTTTTCCACTGTTCCCTGTTGCCTGCTATAGACTATCATAATTATTGATTGTTGTAAAAAATATAGAAATTAATCACTCAAAACTTGCAAAAGATCGCCAACCGCTACACTGCCATCACTATCAACAGTTGCCAATACTCCCGTGTGAGCGTGACCAAATTTTTCTTTCAACACCGATAATAAAGGAATATCGCGATCACCTGTTTCTGGATCGACCTCAATATTCATACACCGTCCAATTTTAGCAGTAACAGTAATTTGAGCATTACCCAAGCGCAACTGTTTTCCTACCAAGTCAAACTCTGACCAAGCATCTATTCCATCCACAACTACATTAGGACGAAACCTCCGTATATCTAATATATTCCCTGCTTTTTCTCCTAAATCATCCATAGTTGCCTGACTAATAATAGAAATATGTACAATTTCGCGGTCGGGATAACGAGTTGTATTACCATTTCCCACTAACTGCACAGGAGCTTTTTGAGGATGACGCGCTCCTTTATTCGGTGTGAGAGTAGTCAAATAATCTGTGAAAAAAGCACTAATGCGATCGCGCTCCTCAGATAAACTTGTATTTGCCTTCAGTAACTCAACCCCTTGATGTCGCACAGTCAAAAATCCAGTTTCTGGGTCAAACTCGCAATTCAAAGCAGCTAAACCAGGCCAGTCATTTTGTACTGCAAAATGCTTTTTACTCATCCAAGGTATAACTTCTGGTATTGTAGAGTTATCAGAGTCGAGAAACATCAAAGCAAAAGCGCGATCGCCTTTAATGCCATATCCTGAAGTGAGGAAAAAATCCTGGCAATTTTTAGGAGTTAACCCTTTAACTGGATGAATAAATAATTGTTTAACTGTTGCTAATTTCATGTTATTTTTTATTATTGGAGATGCTAGTGGAAAAAAATTAGACCCTTATCTGTTGGGTTTGCTAGCGCTTAACCCAACCTACTTTATTACAAGTTTATATCATTATGCGTTTTCCTGCTCCCTAAAACTTATCATTTTGTACCTCACACTTTTTGGGAATTACTATTGCTATATTAGAGAGTGTTTGTAAAATGAATATAATGTAGTAGACTTACACAGCTAAAACTGTGCATTAGTTTTTAACTTGAAAACTCTTACTTTTGAATGCATGACTTTTGACTTTTGAATTGAATCTAATGCACCATTTAAGGTGTGTCAGTCCAGTAGAGTACGTTAGTATCACGTAACGCACTATCCCACAGCTAGGCAATGTTTTTTTCCACTGTTGCCTCTCTTGGTCAGCATTCCGCAAGCGAGCTGGCGTCGTCGCGGGGTCTGACCGCTGTTGCCTGTTGCCTGTTGCCTGTTGCCTATTCCCTGTTCCCTGTTCCCTGTTCCCTGCTATAATACCTAAAAAAATTGAATCATAATTCTCATCGTTATTTACAAAAAGAGTGGAAGTTCACTCAAATAGGACTATTACTGTTTCCTATATTACCAACTATAGGTATATTAACTCTAATTTTTGCCGTTATTAGCAGTTGGCAACAAAAATGGCGCAGCATTATTCGTCGTCCCCACAATATAGCCTTAGCTGGTCTTGCTGTCTGGTTAGCGATCGCTACATTTTTTGCATTAGACCGTCAGGAAGCCTTTTTAGGGTTAGCTAATTTATTACCGTTTTTTGGAGTATTTGCTGCCTTGAGTACTCTTATCCAAACTCCCTCCCAACTGCGACGACTTTCTTGGGTAATGGTACTCTCTTCACTACCTGTAGTCATTTTAGGTTTCGGACAATTATTTTTTGGTTGGTCTGGCCCCCTGAGTTTACAAATTATTTTAGGTTGGGTACTTGCACCACAAGGCAACCCTCCGGGGAGAATGGCTTCAGTATTTATGTATGCTAATATTCTCGCAATTTATTTGACGGTTGTATTTATTCTTGGGTTGGGGTTGTGGATTGAAAAATGGAAATTTTTATTTGGAAACAGGGTGACAACAGAGAGCGCACACCCAAAACAGAAAATGGGTCGCTTCAATATTTTTCATGGTGAGTCACCTCAAGAACTTATTTTTTTAACAGTGGCAATAATTAGTAATGGCATTGCTTTGGTCTTGACAAATTCACGCAATGCTTGGGGGTTAGTGGTATTTGCTGGTCTTGCTTATGCTATTTATCTTGGTTGGCATTGGTTAGTATGGTTAGTAATGACAGCAGTGGCAACTGTCTTTGGAGCTGCTTTTGCTCCTGCACCTTTGCAGCAATGGTTACGAATAATTGTTCCGGAATACTTTTGGGCACGACTCACAGATCGAGATTTTGATAGACCTGTAGCCATTCTACGCAGCACCCAATGGCAATTTGCTTGGAATATGACTTTAGAAAAGCCTTGGAGTGGTTGGGGTTTGCGGAATTTTACTCCTTTGTATGAAGCACAGATGCAAATGTGGCTTGGTCATCCTCATAATTTATTCTTGATGCTAACGGCAGAAACTGGAATTCCTGCTGCTTTGTTTTTGTTTGTTTGGGTGGGTTGGATATTGGCAAAGGCAGTATTGTTATTAATTAATAGGTCATCAATTTATTCCAGAGGAGACCGTTTCATATTTTTTAGTTATTTAGTAGCTTTTGCTGCTTGTACTATATTTAATATGTTTGACGTGAGTTTGTTTGATTTACGAATTAATACAATAGGATGGTTACTTTTAGCTGCAATTTGTGGGTTAGAGCGCTGCGCGCAGGCAACAGGCAACAGGCAACAGGCAACAGGCAATAAGCAATAGGGGGAATAAAAAACCGAGTCCAGTAGTAGCGCGTCAAGCCTTAAATGTTGTATTAGGATTTTGGACAAAAACAATATATAGCTTAGATTTTACCATTTTCCTATTACCCTATTTTAAGCTTGACACGACAGTAGGGTGTGTTAGCGATAGCGTAACTGAGCAAAACTTAGATATATGCCACCTTTTGACAACTGATAACTGATATCATGTCCGGTAGCATCGGTATTGTATAGAGAAGGTAAGGAAGAAGGAAAAAGGAAGAAGGAAGAAGCTTTAAGAGAAGGAAAAACCTTATAGAACCCCCGATCGTATCTTCATAAATATTAATTTAGTGGGGCGGGTTAATCAGATAATTTCTAACACCATTAATTTAACGCGGAACCCGCCCCTACTATTGCAACATTGGTGTGTCACGCCACTACGAAATATTTATTTGACTTTGATTTATGATAAAATTTCAGGTACATCTATCTAACAAATAAAGCTAGCAATGAAAACAGAGACATCTCAGCAAAAATCTCTTCCTAACTGGGAAGAATTACTAGAGGTTGCCCAACAAAATACTACGGCAAAATGGATATCAAGACCAGGACAAACACCTGCCACTGCAACAATATCCAGTCACCTCCATCGACTCAGTCCTGGGGAAAAACCTTCTGTCTTGCTCTATCGAGATACTCATGGTTGGTGTCCTTTCTGTGAAAGAGTTTGGTTTGCTTTAGAAGAAAAACAAATTCCTTTTGAAACTGAATTAATTGATTTATCAAACAAACCACAGTGGTATAAGGATATGGTGCCAACAGCATTGGTTCCCGCAGTCAAAATTGAGGGCGAGTTAGTTTATGAGTCTAAAGATATTCTGCTTGCCTTAGAAAAAAAATTCGATCGCTTTCCTCTACTGCCGATCGCCTCTCAAGAAAGGTCTGCGGCATTAGATATGATTGAGAATTTTGATGCCAATGGTTTAGTCAAATCAGGATATGCGTTTCTCCGAGGCAAACCTGCTAACTCTGAGCAATCTACAGAAACTATTCCGGAACAGATAGCGGCACAACTGCTGAATTTGCAAACAACTTTTGAGACAAAATCAGACCAGTTAGAGGTAACATTGGGTCAATATCCTGGTGTTTATTTTATGGGCGAGTTTAGTTTGGTGGATATTATGTATACTCCAGCTCTCAGAAGGTTCGCAGCAAATTTACCTGTATTCCGGGGATATTCTCTATACGACAATGACCGCTTTCCTCGACTCAATCAATGGTTGACAGCTATCAATAAACGTTCCTCTTATCAACGGATCAAACCTAGTGCTCGAACGAATAATTTGATCATTTTCTTTGTGGGTTTAATACCCCACCGTCTACACGGTGTTCAAAATTACTTGGGGTTAGAATCCCCATGTAATTTTCCTCCTGTCTCCTGTCTCCTGTCTCCTGTCTCCTTCTTCAATTATGAACAATAACCCAGTCTTCTTAACTTTTTCTTTTTTT
>NZ_JAAHGK010000446.1:0-5391 GCF_010672505.1 Okeania sp. SIO2B9
ATACTTTTCCTCAGGAGTCAGGAGTCAGGAGTCAGGAGTCAGGAGTCAGCAGTCAGGAGGGAAGAAAGAAGGAAAAGGAATAGGAAGAGGAGGAAAAGGAGAAAGTTTTTTGGTCGTGTCAGGGGAACGGAGTTCTATGGCGCTCTTATCCAGACATGATATAAAAGGCAAAAAGCAATATAAATGCAGTTTCAACCTACTAAAGAAGTTGGGTTTATGAAGAACAGACCATAGCGTTGCATATTTGAGGGATGAAAGGGTGTGGGGAGTGTGGAGGACGTTATATATTTGCCCATTGGAATTATAGTAGCTCGTCTAGACTAAGAATTATGGGTAAAAACTCAACCCTCGATCCTCCCTTACCAAGGAGGGGAATAACTCATAAGGGTAGGTTGTTTAACCCACATTTTCAAGCAAAACTTGCTAATAGTTTGAGAAAAAGAGGAAGTAAAAGATGGGTTACCTTTTTTTGCAAAGATTCATTCCTTAGTCCAGCAATGCTTATACCATACAGCAGTTTTCATTTCGGTAGACCACAGTAGGGGTGTTAACGTAGTTGTGCGCTAGCTAATGGCCATTAGCCCCTACAGGTTTTTGGTCCCTACAGGTTTTTGATTATGGCGATGTGGTTCATCAATCAATAACAGCGTTGTAAGTATAGCGATTTCCAAAAAGCGTGAGGTACAAAATTTTAGGTTTTACAACAGGGAAGAAAGATAAAAGTTTACCTAACTCAACCTAGCACCTACTCAAAAAGTTCAATATAGCAAAATTTTATGAATTTGGTAGAAAATGATAAATTGGAAATATTTTAGATTAATTATCGGTACTGTATTTTTCTTGATTTTGCCTCCATCTCTAGTAACAGAGAAAATAGAGAAAGTACAGATATATTCAAAAGCAGTTGCAGAAGAGACTAAAAAATATAGCGATCGCCTGACTCAAGAAAACCTACAAACTCAAGCACAGGAACTTGATAAGAAAGCTAAACAAAAACTTGAAAATGGGGAATTAAAAACGGCCTTAGAAACTTTGCAGCAACTCCTAGATATTCATACTCAACAGGGCGTTCGCGATAGCGGAACGGAGTTCTATCGCCTTAATATCAGCAGCACCCTCTACAGTATGGCCAGCATCGATCGACAACTGCAGCAGTATCAGAAAGCTTTAGAAAATTATCAGCAAGCTTTGGAAATTCGTCAACAGTTAGGCGATACAGAGCAAATTGCTGTCATCCTACATAATATTGGTACAGTTTATTCTCACCTAAGTCAATATCCCCAAGCATTAGCATCATTCAATAAAGCACTGAAAATGCGTAGGCAACTGCGCGATACTACTGCTATTAGTAGCACTTTAAATAAAATAGGTGTTATCTACGATCGCCAAGGTAAATATCCAAAAGCTATAGAGTTTTATGAAGAAGCTTTAGAAATGGCTAAAAAGGAAAAGGATAATGTCAATCTTACTGCAATTTTAAGTAATCTTGGCTTAGTTAATTCAAGGTTAGGTCGCTATAAACAAGCTATAGATTTTTATCAGAAAGTTTTACAGAATAATCCCCAAAACAAAGCTAAGGTTTTAACATATATTGGAGCAATTTATCGCCACTTAGAAGAGTTTTCTAAGGCTTTAAAGTTTTATCAACAAGCTTTAGAAGTTTATGAAGAAAATCAAGACCGTTTGAATATAGCAATAACTATAGATAATATAGGTGTAATTTATCGAGAACAGAAAAAATATTCCCAAGCATTAGAATCCCATCAACAAGCATTAGTTATTTGGGAAGAGTTAGGTGATCGGGAAGGTAAATCTGCCTCTGTTCATAATATTGGTATAGTGTATCGAGAGTCCGGTCAGTATTCTGAATCTCTAGAATTTTTGACTCATACTTTAATTCTCGATCGACAACTTGAAAACCAAAATAGAGAAAGAATTACTCTTGCTGATATAGGAAAATTATTAGCAAAAAATGATCGACCAGAATTAGCAATAATATTTTATAAACAATCAATTAATATTACAGAAAAAATCCGCAAAGATTTACAGGTTTTACCAGTAGAGGAACAAAAGGATTATTTAGACGGTACTGTTACTGACATTTATCGGGATTTAGCTGATTTATTGCTCGAGCAAAAAAGAGCCATAGAATCGCATCAAATTCTTGATTTGTTGAAAGTACAAGAAGTATTTGAGTATATGGGAGGTATCAAAGCTGATGATAAAATTATAGGCAATAGTTTTGAAGATATATAGCAATCAGGAATCAGTTGTGAGAATTGAGGTGTTCCTTAAAAGTATAGAATATGGCAATTCTTATATTCATATAATACGTTTTTTCTTCTTCTTTGTTCCCTGTTACCTGTGCCCTAAAAGCTTCCAATATCTCACAACTCAAATCATATTGCTATAGTTAAGAAAGAATTGGTTAGGACTTATGCGGATAATAAATCTTAGACTAGGAAATGTTTTTCTAACTGCTCCCTGTTCCCTGCTATAGTTGAATGCTGAATGCTTACCTTATAGTTATACATAATACACATAAAAAATATAGTTGAAAAAATGATAAATTGGAAATATTTCAGATTAATTATATCTACTGCATGTTTATTAATTATTATTCCATCTATACCAGTCGATAAAAATTTTAATCTAAATTCAAAAGCACAAGCACAAGTTAAGACAAATTCTGTTAGTCCTATTTTACAGAACAATCAAAAAATTGAAATACAGCAACAAGAAAAGCAAGTTCAATCAGAATTTTACAACGATCAACTTGATGAAAATTTGGAACAATTACAAGAAAAATTAGAAAAATTAACTCCAGAAGACGATCGCTTTGAGATTATTCATACTTTGAAGAAAATTGCTATTGCTTATGATGCTCAAGGTAAGTATTTCAAAGCCTTAGAATATTATCAAAAAGCTTTAAAAAATGCTAAAAAAAATCAGGATAGTGAAAATATTATTGCTATTTTAAATAAGATTGGTGTGGTGTATTCCCAGTTAGGTTTGTATGAGCAAGCTATCGATTATTATAAACAAGTTTTAAAGAAAAATCCTCCAGAAAAAAACAATATATTCAGTAATATTGGAGCAATTTATCGCCACTTAAAAAAATATTCTCAAGCCTTAGAATACCTTCGACAAGCTTTAAAAAATTATCAAGAAAATCAAGACAATCTTGGTACAGCTCAAACCCTTAATCATATAGGTGTAATTTATCGAGAGCAAGAGAAATACTCTCAAGCATTAGAGAATCATAAACAAGCATTAGCTATTCAAGAAGAAGAAGGCGATCAAGAAGGTAAAGCAGTTACTTTTCATAATATTGGTAAAGTTTATCAAGATCTAAATAAGTATTCGGAATCCCTAAAATTTTTAAATCATAGTTTAATTATAGATAGACAACTTGATAACAAAGGAAAAGAAGGAATTCATCTTGCTAATCTAGGTAAATTATTAGAAACAAAAAATCAGACTGAATTAGCAATAATTTTCTATAAACAATCAGTTAATATTACAGAAAGTATCAGGAAAAATTTAAAAGTTTTACCAGCAGAAGAGCAAGAGGCTGATGTAGAAAGTGTTGCTGAAACATATCGTACTTTAGCTGAATTATTACTACAAAAAAAACGCGCACTCGAAGCACATCAAATTATAGACTTACTCAAAGTCCAAGAAATATTTGAGCAGATGGGTAGTTTACAGATTGACAACCATAAATATAGTGAATTGCCATTACTAGAATCAGAAGAACTCTTTTGGAAAAAATATAGTCAGCTCATAGAAGCAGCAAGTGATACGAAAAACCAAAATCAACTAGAGGAAAAATTACTAGAAATTATTGAATTTTTTGATAGTGAAGAAGTGAAATCTATTGTATCAGAATTAAAAGAAAATGCTGAAAATCAAAAACTAAGTTCAGATATAGTATTTTCTTTACAACTTGAACTAAAAAAACATCAAAATAAAAATACAGTAGTATTATATCCATTAGTTTTAGAAGACCGACTAGAATTAATATTAGTAAGTTCAAATTATCCCCCGGTGCATCGTACTGTGTCGGTAAAACGAGAAGAATTTAATCAAGCTATCTTTGAATTAAGAGTAAGATTAATCAATAGAAATAATTCTCAATCATTACCTAACGAAAATAATAATCAATCTGAAAAAAGAATTATGCTGGCAGGATTTAAACTCTACAATTGGTTAATTAAACCTCTAGAGAAAGAGCTAAGACTTACTAAAGCTAAAACTATTATTTATGCACCAGATGGACAATTACGTTATATTCCTTTAGCAGCTTTATATGATGGTAGAAAATGGCTAGTAGAAAGGTTTGAAATTAATAATATTACTGCTGCAAGTTTAATGGATTTAGAGCCTAGGGAAAATTTTCAACCAGTCATTTTGGCAGGTGCTTTAACTGAAGGTAGTTATCAATTTCAGGTAGGTAGACGAAGATTTGAATTTGAAGGATTACCTTTTGCGGGAGTAGAAGTAGAGAATATAGAGCAGATATTTCCTGAAACTAATAAATTATTAGGAAATGAATTTACTAAAGAAGCTATGGAATTAAATATGGATAGCCATAATATTGTACATTTTGCCACTCATTCTGCCTTTGTCAATGGTCATCCAGAAGAATCTTTTATCTTATTTGGAGATGGCGATCGCGCTACATTAGGAGATGTGAAATATTGGAATTTAAAGGATGTAGAATTAGTGGTATTGAGTGCTTGTCAAACTGCTCTGGGAAAAGATATAGGAAATGGTCAAGAAATACTCGGTTTTGGTTATCGAGTGCAAGAAGCTGGTGCAGCAGCAACATTAGCAACTTTATGGTTAGTTGATGACCAAGCTACTCATGAATTTATGAATTATTTTTATGTAGCTTTGAATAAAGGAGTAAGTAAGGTAGAATCGCTAAGAGAAGCACAAGTTAATATGATTAATAGTGAGTATAATCATCCTTATTATTGGGCACCATTTATTTTAATTGGTAATGGTTTTTGAGAGGGAAGAAGTAAGAATTCAGGGATCAGCTTTATTACCTTTTGTAGACAATTTAAGCTTGCTGTTCTTATGCTTCAATATGGGTTTTATATTTACAGGATAGTAAGCATTCAGCCGTCAGCTATCAGCCATAAGCTATTGCTTTTCGTTTACGATAAAAGCTTTATTAATTGTCTGACTACAAAAAGTTAGCTCCCTTGTCCTTAAAGTCTATATTAATTTAAACACTGTCCTTAAGAAGAGAATATTGTTGCTGAAGTGCGCAGTTCCTCCGCAGGAGGCTAGCTGACAGCTAATAGCTGAATGCTTACACAGTATGTATTTAAGAGTTCATCAATTGATAATGGATAATGAATAATTGATAATTAGGGA
>NZ_JAAHGK010000447.1:0-5387 GCF_010672505.1 Okeania sp. SIO2B9
TCTGTAACCTGTTTGGCATTTACACTCTGATAATGCCATTGCCTTTTCTATTCTTAAAATACTCTTCTATGAAGTCATAAAATTCTCATCCATAATTCTGATTTTATCTAGTTGAAAGATATATAGCCATCCTAGATAGAAGATAAATATTAGCTACAGAGCAAGATAAGTAACTCTCTGTATTTAGATAACTAAAATTTGTTCAAAACCTATTATATGACAACTATAGTATTTCCATTTTAGACGTAAACATAGATGATGATTTTTGGCTACAAAAAATTTTATCTATCAATCATCTTCCCCTATCCTTTGTTCTCTCTTAAATGTAAATTCTATATATCTTTCATATATATCTCAGTTCTATTCTGCCTAGCAAAAATTTACAACTTAAATAGAACTACTGGAAAGAAGACCTTTTGCAAAAGTCAATATTAAATCTTTTTTCCTTTCGTCCTTTTACCTTCTATTGCTCCTGCTCCCTGTCACTTATGTGGCGAAGTCTACAGTTGAGAAAAAGAGACAAATTGTTTTACCATATAAATCTATCCAATATCATCTGGAAATCAGCCACGGCTCTCAGTCCAATCTCAGTCCAATTATTATTGTGGACAAGTGGTAGAAAATATATCTGAATATTTTGGATGATTAAAATCAGTTCAATTTTGATTTGAATTTACATTTGCAACAATTATTGACAGTTGTTAATAATTGTAAGTATTCAGAATAAAAAATATAAATATTAAATTAAAAAAAATTGGTTTCAAGCTAGATCAAAAAATATCTAGCAATTTACGAGGAAATGGGTAAACAGTGTTCAAACGCATAAGGCAGGATTTAAAAAACGACCTAATTGCAGGCTTACTGGTAGTCATACCATTAGCTACAACAATTTGGTTGACCATAACTATTGCTCGGTGGGTAATAGATTTTTTGACAAAGATACCCAAGCAAATCAACCCCTTCGATGGTTTACACCCAGCTTTAGTGGGCCTACTAAATTTCTTAGTAGGACTAGCAGTACCATTGCTAAGTATTCTAGTGATTGGGTTAATGGCTAGAAACATTGCTGGAAGATGGTTATTAGATGTAGGCGAGCGAATACTACAAGCTATTCCATTTGCAGGGTCAGTCTACGGCACTCTCAAACAAATCTTAGAAACTCTACTCAAGGATTCTAACGAAAAATTTCGCCGTGTGGTACTTGTAGAATATCCACGTCAGGGAGTTTGGACTATAGCTTTTGTCACTGGTACGATTAGTAGTCAAATTAAATCTCATCTAGGAGACTCAATGCTAAGTCTTTTCATTCCAACGACTCCTAACCCTACATCTGGTTGGTATGCCATAGTGCCAGAAAAAGATGTGCTTAACGTTTCAATGTCAGTGGAAGATGCGTTTAAAGTTCTCATATCAGGTGGAATAGTAACTCCAAATCAATCAGTACGTCCAGAAAAAAATTCAAATGATCAACTCAAACCTCTACTTTTAGATAGAGAAGACTATCAAAAATTTTCCACTGAAGAGGATTGAACGAGTTATATTGAAAAAGGCAGAAAGCAGAAGCGGTGCGACCCCGCGTCGGCGTCAGACGCAAGGGAATGCTGACCAAGATAGGGAATGGGCACCAATAGAGGCAAAAGGTAGAAGGTTTAATTGCATGGGGATAGTCAATGACTGGCCACTCTGTGTCTGATAACCCCGAACAATTTTCAGTACCCCTGTTGACGATGGGATATTAAACCTGCCACTTAAAAGATAAAAGATGATCAAAAATTATGAACAAAGCTCCTCGCTCCACAGCTCGTGAACTAGCTCTGCTTGGTCTAAGTCAATTACCAACAAATTCAGGCAGTCTAGAAAAAAAGCAACTTCAAGAAGTCATACTAGCAGCAGTTAGGACTCTCAGAGCTGAAGTCCAAGATATTTTAGAAACTGCTGCGGCAGAATTACAGAGAGGGAGCGATCGCCTCCTTAATAGTCAAATTAGTGCTAGTGATGTTCAAAGTGCAAGTTCGATGGTCCACGAAGCAGTGGAGTTAGGCCAAACAGCAATTAATCGTATTGGCACTGCTGTGGAGTTACCAGAACTAATTCAACTAACTAATCAATTAGAAGTTCGCAAGTACGCTTTAGAAATTTTGACAAAGGTGAATGACAATAAAGAAGAAATTGATAATTTATTGAGAGAATCAATAGTAGATTGGCAAATAGAACGTTTGCCTAGAATAGATATAGATATTCTCAGAATTGCAGTGACAGAAATGATGTTTATTGGCATTCAAGAACAAGTGGCAATTAATGAAGCTGTAAAATTAGCCAAGCGTTACAGTAGTGAAGATGGATATAGATTTATTAATGGGGTATTGCGAAGAGTGCTACATAAAATTAATTTAGCTTGAAGAGTTATAAGTCTAAAGTAAAAATCAAAATTAAGGTCTTTGTTGTGAATAGAAGTAACTAATGTAGACCATCTAGGTTTGGTAGCAGGAATTATTGACGAGATTGGCATAGAACAGAAAATTAATCGACTACTTAGATTAAGAATCAGAAACTTGAGGTAAAAACAGGTAGAGGGCCAAAATAATCAACGATTGAATCATAGTGTAGAATTAACCACTTGGCAATGATTAAGATGCGATCGAACTCCGTTCCGCTTCGCGTTGGCGGAGCCTAGCGGCAGCTATATCGCGAAGCGTGATAGAGAAACTTTGGCAATTTTTGGAGATGTCTATTGGTAAGTTCCGGCAACTGATGATTTGCGTTGGCGGAGCCTAGCGGCAGCTATATCGCTTCTTAAACCATACTATCAGTCTAAATACTTACTCAACTTTTACCATCTTTGTATACTACATTTTGTCGTGCGGAATGTGGGTTGAAAATTATCAACATTTTTATTTTATGAGGCTCCTGAAAAAAAATCGCGCGTCAAAGGATTTTCGGTTGCATCCTCACAAAAATTGTGATATGTATATACAATGAGTTATTCTGTTTGCCTATACGCATGACTTTTTATTCAACTAAAAAAATGTATAGTCAGCGTGATAGAACTCAGTGTAAAAGATAGCAAATGGTTTCTATATAATTAGTGTATTGTCATTATTTTTGTTACCTACAGCAGTGGGAGGAATATGCCCCTGTTCCAGGAGTCCCTTGTTCTTGTATACCATTAAGCGAGGAAGACTACCCATTCTTCTACCTTTTTCCACTATTGTCTAACTGAATATCCTGACTTCTGACTCAGTAATCTTGACTCCTGCAGATAAAAACATATACCACGAGCAAAGATACCATAAAGGTTTTGTAATCAATAACATATTTGTAATGATTATTGGTAGGCAAAATTACAACTCATGGAAATCGTAAATTACAATTCCTGTCTCCGGATGGTTATCCACACTAACATAACCAGTTTTAAGCATTTCCTTGAGAGCTTCTTCTACTTCTAGAAAGCTAGCTCCTGTTGCCATGACACCCTGACTAACAGATAACTTTCCTCCTTTAGTAGAAGCTGACCTGAGTAAAGCTACCATTAACTGTTGACGGGTTTGTGGAGGAGAAGCTTTCATAGAGACCGCCCCATTTGATTGATATAGTGGTACTCCTTGGGATGAAATACCTAATTTTGCTTTGACTTTAGTATTGTGTTCTTCTACCATATTGGGAATTAACAACAAATCAATAAATTGGCCTATTCCAAATAAACCCCCAGTAAAGAGCCAAAGTAGACCAGTCAAAATTTTGCCATTGTATAAACGATGGCATCCGTTAAGACCTAGGACGCAAGCCCCCCAAAATAGGTAACTGTATCTTATACTATTCATTTAGTCCCAAAAATTATTTTTCTGAAATTAATATACTGTTTTGCCTAGTTACTTAATTTTCGTTATGGGCACTTAGTATTATTACCATCTTAGTCCAAGAATATAATGTGGAAAACATTAATAACTCTAAATATACTGAGAAGTAGGATAATAATGGGCTATTTCTTATAGGTATAGATACTTTGCAATTCTTAACAAAAACTATGTACTTCAGTCCCCTAGACCTTGGTAAACTATATAGCGTGGAAAATATAATACTTTCTTGCTCATTCTCCAAACCAGGCATAGATTGATAAATTAAGAAAACAACAAAACTTATGGTAGATTCTCTAAAAAAACCAGATTTTCAAGAAATGCGACCAGGGGTTAAAGTTCCCTCAAAAGAAACTATTCTAACTCCTAGATTCTACACAACAGATTTTGATGAGATGGCTAAAATGGACATCTCAGTCAATGAAGATGAATTAATAGCTATTCTAGAAGAATTTCGTACTGATTATAACCGCCATCATTTTGTTCGGGATGAAGAATTTGCCCAATCATGGGATCATATTGATGGGGATACTCGTAGGTTATTTGTTGAGTTTCTAGAACGTTCTTGTACGGCGGAATTTTCTGGTTTTTTACTCTACAAAGAATTGGGTCGTCGTCTCAAAGATAAAAGCCCTGTTTTGGCTGAATGTTTCAATTTAATGTCCAGAGATGAAGCTCGTCATGCAGGTTTTTTAAATAAGGCAATGTCAGATTTTAATCTATCATTAGATTTAGGATTTCTGACTAAAAGTCGTAAGTATACTTTCTTTAAACCAAAGTTTATTTTCTACGCTACTTATCTATCGGAAAAAATTGGTTATTGGCGCTACATTACTATCTATCGTCATTTAGAAGCTCATCCAGAAGATAGAATTTATCCTATTTTCCGTTTCTTTGAAAATTGGTGTCAGGATGAAAATCGTCATGGAGATTTCTTTGATGCTATTATGAGGGCACAACCACAAATTTTAAATGACTGGAGAGCAAAATTGTGGTGTAGATTTTTCTTACTTTCTGTATTTGCGACTATGTATTTGAATGACATTCAAAGAGCTGATTTTTATGCTGCTATTGGTTTGAATGCTCGTGATTATGATAAGTATGTAATTGAGAAGACTAATGAAACTTCAGGACGTGTTTTTCCAGTAATTTTGGATGTAGAAAATCCTCAGTTTTATGAAAGACTAGAAGTTTGTATTAAGAATAATGAAAAGTTAACGGCGATCGCTAATTCTAATAAGTTAGGTGTTGTGAAGCTTTTCCAGAAGTTACCTCTTTATCTGTCTAATGGTTGGCAGTTCCTGAAACTATATTTTATGAAGCCAATTGAAACTGCTACTATGCAGAGTTCTGTTCGCTAAAGAAGTTTTTAATAATTAACCTCGCTTGATAGCCTTGTGATATTTCCAAGGCTATTTTTTTATTTGTTTTATTTAGGGTTTGCTGAAAAAGTCTTATGGTGATGATAGGCAACAGATCATCTGGCAACAGGCAACAGTTTAGACTATCTGCTACGGCCAAATTTTCGGCATT
>NZ_JAAHGK010000448.1:0-5386 GCF_010672505.1 Okeania sp. SIO2B9
ATCAATGCCAATTATTTGCCATTCTGGTTGTTGCTGACATATTAATATCGGTATTCTGGCAGTACCAGTACCGACATCAAGAACTAATCCTTTTTTTGGGCCGATTTCTATAGAACTTTCTGCAAAGGCTTGATTGACTTCCAAAAAGTCCATTGAGTCATATTCTTCTGCTTCTTCCCAAGTGTCCATGACTTCTGGTTCTAATATTCTGTCCATAATTTTTTCTGTTTTATTGAAATTTCTACCAATAACCAAAACAAAAACACACAAATCTCGTTTTTTGTCAAATTTTCGGCTTTTATTGTTAAGCTGTCTCTAGAAAAATTGTTTTTTTGGCCAACAGATTAAAATTAAAATTACTTAATATCATACGATTTCAATATAGTTTGCAGAGTTTTTTGGCAAATTAATTACACCAATCCTGTGACTATAAAAATCATATCATAGACTCCAAATTAAGTAAATTCGTCAAATAATTGAGAATAATATCAATAACTAGGCAACTTTACGTTTATTCATAATTTACTTAACATGACAATTTTAAAATTATCTCTTCAGAAATATTTATTTTAATAATGTAAACAATAGTAGGTTAGCAAAATTCAACGTCAATGCAGAAAACTTAGATTAAGATGTAATATCATGTCTCTTTAAATAACCACTTCGGAAAAATTTAGGGAGTAGGGAGTAGGGAAGAAGGGGAAATTTGTTTGCCCAGCATTCGGACTGAAAAAATATTTCCTCAAAAAAATTTCCTCTTAAGAGAAGAACATTTTTACCCCTGGCTAATTAATGAGACTTGATATAAGTACCTTTGCGTGAATTTGGTATAATTTGATAAGCAGGTATAGCAAAAGTTCTACATAGATATAGTCATATATTGTAAGTTCAAAAAAACTAAGCAAAGAGAGAAATTTTAACCAAGCTTTAGTACGATTTAACAAGCAAACAATGTCTACAAAAAATCAGGAACTATTCACTAGATTAACTGTATAACTAGGTTCAGGTAGATTAACAAAATACAACCGATGCAGGCAAAATATAGAAAAATTCCACTGGTTATATCCTAGCTGTGTCGGTAAATTAACACTGAAAAAAAGGGGTTGCACATTATGGAATGATATTACCAAAAATTAGTTTAGACTTTGAGTAAAAAAAACCATTAATTAGTCATTCTAGTAATTATCAAATCCAAAATCCTATTCATCAAAAATATAAAATCATTCGTCACTGTGCAACGCCGAAAAAAAAGAAAAGTATCGAGAAAACAAATTTTTTCTAATAACTCTAATAGCTGGAAGAAAGTACAACACAAAGACGTTACTATCTACCGCGAAATCTTAATATTATGACAAAACAAAGAATAGAAAACTTAGTAATTATAGGTTCAGGACCAGCAGGCTATACTGCCGCTATCTATGCAGGACGCGCTAACCTCAAACCAGTAGTCTTTGAAGGTTATCAAATAGGAGGTGTACCAGGCGGTCAACTAATGACAACGACTGAAGTAGAGAACTTTCCTGGTTTCCCCGAAGGTATTACCGGACCGCAATTAATGGAACGGATGAAAAATCAAGCAGTTCGCTGGGGAACAGAACTATACACCGAAGATGTTACTTTTGTAGACCTAGCTCAGTACCCATTTACTATTAAGTCAGAGGAACGAGAAATTCAAACTTATAGCATCATCATTGCTACTGGGGCGACTGCCAAAAAACTCAAACTACCTAGTGAAGAAAAATTTTGGAATAGTGGTATTTCTGCTTGTGCTGTCTGCGATGGAGCTAACCCAGCTTTTAAGGGAGTGGAATTAGCAGTTATTGGAGGTGGGGATACTGCAGCAGAGGAGTCTATTTATTTAACTAAGTATGGTTCTCATATTCATTTATTGGTACGTCGAGACCAGATGCGGGCGAGTAAGACTATGCAGCAGAGGGTGTTAGAAAATCCAAAAATTACTGTTCATTGGCAAACTGAAGTTATAGATGTATATGGTAATGGTGTTTTGGAAGGTGTGAAACTGAGAAATAATCAGACTGGTACACAGCAGGACTTACCAGTTGGAGGTTTGTTTTATGCGATTGGTCATACCCCGAATACCCAAATTTTTCAAGGACAGTTGGAGTTGGATGAGAAGGGTTATGTGGTTACTCGAGATATGGTTAAAACTAGCGTTGAAGGTGTCTATGCTGTAGGTGATGTCCAAGATAGTGAGTTTCGTCAGGCAATAACTGCTGCTGGTAGTGGTTGTATGGGGGCAATGTTGGTAGAGAGATGGTTGTCGGAAAGAGGTTTGACACAGGAGTTTGCTCAGGAAAAAGCAACTAAGAAGTCGGATAAGGAGATAGTTGTTGATACTGTTGAGAGTTTTGACCATAATGCTACTCATCATCTGGGCGGTTATGCTTTGCGGAAACTCTACCACCAGAGCGATCGCCTAATTATAGTTAAGTATTCTGCTCCTAGTTGCGCTCCATGTCATACTTTGAAGCCTATTTTTGAGAAGGTTATACAAGAGTTTGAGGGAAAAATTCATTATGTAGAGATTGATATTGAGCAAGATCCGGAGATTGCTCAGAATGCAGGGGTAATGTCTACACCAACGATTCAGTTTTTTAAGAACAAGGGTTTGGTCGAACAGTTGAAAGGTGTGAAGCGTAAGAGTGAATATCGGCAGGTAATTCAAAATAATATTTGAAGAAGGGGCTTTGGTAAATTAGGGTATGATATTAATCTTAATTACTGAGGACTGACTCCTGAGGAGTCAGTAGGGAAGAAAGAAGAAGAAATAAGGAATAGAAGGAGAAAGTTTTTTGTTTGCTGGCGCACAATGCACGTTAACGCGGAGTGCGGAATGGAGTTCTATCCCGCTCTTATTCGGACATGATATCATACCTCTTTTCACCAACGCCGGAAGAAGGAAGAAGGAAAAAGTGGATAGGGATACTAAAAAGTTGTCGCGACCCTCGACGGGACTCCAACCAAATAATTAGTGTCGTTGCATAAGTCCTGTTCTCTTTAGAGCTTATATAGAACCCCTAACCGTATCTTTTTCAAGCTAAATTAGCTTCTGAAGTAGCTAATATCTTGAGCAATTTAGGTCTAGGTAATAGCCTTTAGTAACTATTTATATCATGTCTGCTGGGGCGCGTTCGTGTAAACCCAAAGGTGAATATCTACAGGAAATTTAAGTTTTTTATTGCCCTTAAGTATTCTTGCCTGTTCCCTGTTCCCAGTTAAGTGTTCCCTACCCTTGCTATACAATACCGATGCTACCGGACATGATATTATGCCAATAATGATTAAACCAAGAAACTGTAAGGCTTATGATTAGGCCAGGAGATCCCAAATGGGTTCTATAAATAAAGTTGCACTAGATTAACCACAATATAAAAAGATGAAAAAGATGGTATACTCGTCAAGAGTAATCTTAAGATGACTTAAAATATTAGCCAAAGATTTCAATCCTTGGTGAGCTTGGTGAGCTTGATATTACTCCTGAAAAAGACTTTTTCAGCAAACCCTATTTCTATCTACGGTGGTGGTGCATAGTAATGGAAAAAGAAGTGTGGGGAGATGGGGACCCACCCCTAACCCCTCCGGTGGAGGGGAATTTGGGGATATGGGGGGATGGGGAGTGTGGGAAAAATTAAAAAATATATATCCTTACCATTACCATGCAGGACTACCCTATCTACTACTATTACAAATTGTTAGTCGAGATATAAAAGCCAAAAATGTTTCAGGAGCTATCATTTTACCAACTCCATAACAAGCACGTCGTCGCCATATAATTACAGGTAAGTGACCTTCTAGAGCTTGCAGGTTAAAGCTAAGTTCATCATAATATTTCCAACTTTCTCCATTTCGCCATCCAACGCGGTCGCAAAAATCTCCATATTCTCCACTTACACTTTCCCATATACGTTGTTGTACGTTTAAGCCAAACAACCCGTTACTGTAATACTCCCAAAGCCAGTCAATAGTCAGAAGGTCTGTGCAGGGAAAATTTTCAATATCTATTAACTGTAGCCAACCTTCATCTTCGCGGAGGGTTACTTCCAACAACAACTCCCAGGTAAGTTCGTCCGCTTTTCGCCATTTTCCTGCAGCCAAAAGATTTATCAGTGGGTTATAGTCTATCCCTACTTCTGACATTGGTGCTTCTGGAGTTGCCATGGCATTTAGATTTTCTTCAATACGATATAGAGTATCTGTCAATATTTCTGGGTTAAGTTGTTCGAGGCGATAAAGTACCCACTCTAACTGAGAATGAAGCTGAAAGCGTTCCATTGCTGCCCGATCTAACTGAGCTTGTAGTTTATCTAGTTGTCTTTTGAGGTCCCCATTGAAATTTTGATTGTGATTTACCTCATCTACCTGTCCAAAAGGTAAACTTATGGTGTTATTCTCACTATTTTGATTTTTCTGGTCTTGTACAATTTGCCACATTTGTCTAGCCCAGTTCAATTTTGCTTCTTCTTTTCGCTGGTATATTTCTGCTGTAGCAAAGAAGGTAGTGTCTGATGTTAAATCCCAACTACAGACAGAACAAAATTCTGGGAATGTGTCAATGTATTCTGTGCCACAAACAGGACATAGTACCATACTAAAGTCAAAAGTTAAAAGTCAAAAGTTAGAAGTGATATTTGATATCAAATCCATCTGCTTCATAAAACTGATACAACGCGTCACAAAAAGTGATAAATTGATGTTTACTTCCTGCTTTCCTACGGAATGCTACGCAAACAACTGAGACCGTCAGCGGTTACTCATCCACAGGCATTCACGGTCAAGCCAACCGCATCTCTTAAATTAATTGAGGCATTCAAGTCTCTCTCAATGGATAGACCACATTCTGGGCAGTCATAAGTTCTGATATTCAAAGGCATATCCTGTACATGACCACAACTAGAGCAAGTCTTAGAAGATGGAAAAAATCTGTCTACTACTACTAATTCACAGCCGTACCATTGGCACTTGTATTCAAGCTGTCTTCTAAACTCGTAAAATCCTTGGTCTACTATAGATTTCGCCAGCTTATGATTGGCTAACATACCGCTGACGTTCAAATCTTCAATTGAAACAGTGCCGTGGTTTTTAGCTAGATATGTTGTCAATTTATGAAGTGCGTCTTTACGGATGTCAGCTATTCGTCTATGCTGTTTGGCTAGCCTAACTACAGCTTTGTACCAATTACTTGAATGCTTGACTTTCCTACTAAGTTGTCGTTGTAATTTTGCTAGTTTGTCTTGAGCTGTACGATAAGGCTTGATGCTTGGAAAAACTTCACCAGTGCTTAGTGTTGCTAGTGTCTTAACGCCTAAATCTACACCTACAACTTCAGTATTTTTCGGTGTTACTGTTGGAGCAAATTCAAAAGCTA
>NZ_JAAHGK010000449.1:0-5382 GCF_010672505.1 Okeania sp. SIO2B9
TTTAGCAGGCATAATACCAAATTGATAAATGTTTGCTACAAATAGCTAGGATATTTCTTAGGAGTCAGGAGTCAGGAGTCAGGAGTCAGAATGAATACTATTTAAAGCGTTTTTTAGGTCGTAAATCATCGTTTTTGTCAAAGAGCATATCCTACATTTGTCTTTTTATTCCTTTTACTATTCGTAACATTATTTTTTAAAATTGGCATAATTTTATATCATGTCCGGTTAAACAGTGATAAATAAATAACTACGGAGTCCTCAGGAGTCAGGAGTCAGGAGTCAGGAGGAAAGAGGTAATAAAGAAGAACAACAGGAGAAGAAGGAGAAAGTTTTTTTATAACTAATTATCCGGACATGATATTATAATAAATTTTTTGTTTGTAGTTAGGCTTTAGCCCTTACAATACTTAGTATTATTGCTCAAGCAAAACTACAAAGTCCTATTATAACTGTTCTACCGAACATGGTATAATACCTCACCTTACAGCGAGTGCTTCAAATTGTTTGGTCTCAGACCAATTCCCATGCATTAATTCTATACTTAAGTAAAACTTCAGTTATTAAGTAATTAACACAGGCAGAATTTTTTTTTGCTAATTTAAGCCAAGTTAATGTTAATTACTCTTATGTTTACTACTCCCCGACTCTCCCAGTCCCCTAATCAATAAAATCTAGAAAAGTTTTTGATAAATGGTATGATAAGACACGCCAATTCATGTCGTTGACTTATCCCCATCTACTTCTTCCTTCTTCCTTCTTCAAAGTTACTTAATTAGACTTAAACTCGAAACCATTCGCCTCAGCATAACGGTGTAAAAATCGCATGACTCTCTCAAAATTTTCCTCTGATTCTACTTCAAAAGAACATTCTACTTGAGAAAAATCACTTTCATCAGCAGACAAAAATTTAATCCCACTAGGAGCAACTTCAATATTTCCTTCCTCGTCTTTCAACCATAATTTATTTATTTTATTAGTGAAGGAACGAAAACTTTCCGTAGCTTGAAGACGGTCAAACATTAGTACAACTATTTTTGTGTCAGAGTTACGACGTTTTCTCAGACTAACTTCTGTAATTTTCTCATTCAATCCTTCAATAAATTCCACAGATACTGTCATTTTATTTCTCAAGCTGAATATTAATATTAAACAGTGATTATTTTACCAAAAAAAGTAGAAAGTGAGGAGTATAGCAGTCGAAGGAGAGATTATACCATTTCTCAAAAACTTTTCAACCCGTATCTTGAGTAGGAGACCCACCCCTACTGCTCCCAGGAGGGGAAGTAGATAGGGACATTGCATCCAACGTCTGTACAGAGAAGTAAACATACAGCAGATTCCACTTTAGTGAGATACATTCATGGCGGGCAAGATGCCCGCACTTGAATTCATTTCCTTGTTAATCTCTGTACTTCTTATGCAAGGAATCTGCTGTCTTTATCAAAATAATATGGGTCGCGCAACCCCACCTTTTAAGGCGCAATATTTTTGGATAGTTGCTCAAATCCCCTACTTCCGCTCCTGGGAGGGGTTAGGGGTGGGTTGACTTCTGAGTTCTGACTTCTGAGTTCTGACTTCCTTAAGCTCTGAGCAAGAAATCATCAGCACTCACAGATGCTTCATTGAGCAGTCTAGCAAATCTGCCACCACTACCAAATCCTGCTTCACTGCCATTTTGGTTGTAGAATAAGTTTCCGTTACCAGTGTTGTACACAATCAAAGCATTAGCAGTGGCCGCTTCTTGATTACTGCTAACTTCCTCAAACTCTGTTTCAATACTGGTAAGTGCAGTGAAAGTTCTTTGGTCTAGGAGAATCAAGTCTTGTCCGGGAACAAAATCTGTAATTCGATCTATTCCTAAATCTTCAGCAGTAAACTCCGCATTAGTGGCAAAAATAAAGCGGTCTATACTTGCTCCCCCAGTTAAAATGTCATTTCCACTACCGCCATTTAAGCGATCGCGACCAGTACCACCTTCTATAATATCATTACCATTACCCCCAAGGAGATGATCGAAACCAGGACGGCCAATCAAAAGGTCATTGCCATCCCCACCAAGTATAAAGTCGTTACCCAAACCACCATTAAGAACATCATCGCCATCCCCACCATTCAAACGGTCGTCATCCTTTCCACCCAGGAGACTATCGTTGCCGTTGTTACCATTAAGGGTGTCGTTACCTCCTAGTCCACTTAATCTGTCGTTGCCCAAGTCACCATTGAGAATATCGTTATCATTAGTACCTTCTAGGTTGAGACCAGGAACTATATCGCCGTCATCAATATTAGAAATCTCTACATCATCTGGATCGATGCCATTGTAGTTATCATCCTCACTTTCAGCGGCTGCTAGTTCAATAGTATAGTCGATGTTCCCGTCGATTTCGTTGTCGGTTACTCCTGTCACAGTAACGGTTTGGGGTTCGTCCCAATTTTCTGAAGTAAAGGTGAGACTGTCAGTATCAACTATGCCTTCGGTTTCGTCGGAACTGCTAATGGCAATGGTAACGTCGGCGGTAGGTTGGCTATCGAGAACAACGGTAAATTCGACAGTGTCTCCTGTTTCAGAGGTGTTGAGATCCTCTGTAGAATTAACTGTAATTCCTGGGTGTACTTCAATACTATATTCAATTTCCAGAGTATCTAGAGCTTCATTTGCTATGAACTGATGAGCTGCTTCTGTAGGATGAATTATATCCCAGAATATGTATTCATCTGGATCAGGAACATCAACATCACAGGATTCTACTGAACCATCTTCTCCTAAAAAGGCATCTGGGCAAACAGCCAAAACGTTATCTGACCATATATCTGTTACATTGGTAAAACCAAACTGAGCGGGATTATCAACGAACCCATCTAAAATAGGGTTAAAATTGAATAAGGTAATAGTAGCTCCAGACAAAGATTGCTCTAACTCAGCGATCTTTGACTCCAGTTTTTGATTATGCTCATTAGCTAAATTATTAAATTCCTCAGATGTAGATGTATCTACCAATGCACCTACAGGTGTGAGTTCTAATGATGATGATAAGTTAGGGACCAGGAAGTTGCGAGCGCCTACATCATATAAAGCTTCAATACCATTGGTGATATTATTAACAGTTGTATCTGTATTAGCTGGTTCCTCCGGTGGCGGTACTATGCCTAATTGAGATATAGGCTCTACAAGATAATCATTGGAACCCACCCAAATAATATATAGTGCATCAGAGTTAGCAGACTGATTTGTTGCTAATAGAGGATCGATAAAACTCTCAAGTTGTTGTTCTAAACCTGGCAGACCATTAACATTGTTTTGGTTTCCACTCTGCGCTCCAGCTATAGCATAGTTGGCTCCATCTGGAAAGACAACACCAGTGGAAAAAGCTATAGGATTTATTTCTAAGTCTAAGGATGATGCTAGAGAATCTACCCAAACAGGTCCGTTAGAAAGTCTGCCCTCAAAAGATAGGGGGTTTTCTGGAATTTGTCCTTCTAGGATACTAAAAAAATTTCCTGTATCTGAAAGACTATCCCCAAAGACGAACATTTGGGAAAAATCCAGATTGGAATTATCAAAGTTTTCATCCTCAATATCATTCATTTATTTAACCTTGATTAGTATAATAAACAGGACTTACGCAGGGACACTAAATCCAGTGATGGCCTTAGCGGAGTTTGGCGCTAGCCAATACCATTTGCCCCTACATATGGCGTTTTTAAGGTTAATTTGCGTAAGTCCTCATAAATTTACTTTTTAAGGATAATTCAAGTTATCTAGGAATGTCAAACTTATATGTCAATGCTTTTATATTTAATCAGCAAACCCTAATTAAATGATTGAGAAATCGCTGAGGAATATCTACTCTACTCCCCCAATGAATATGAAGATAGGAAGCATGAAGTTGATAAAATTTCCAACCTTCAACAGTTGCTTTGCTCCGATTTTTATCCTCATCAATTCGCCACATTTTGTATAGAGGTATTGGGGGTGCTGCAGTTAATTCAGAACGATGAAATTCATGTCCATAAACTTGTGTATTTGCTGCTAATAAAGGAGTATCTATATTAGTAATTGCTTGCCGATATCCTAACTTTAAATTTTTACCCATTACTGCCGTAGTTGGTAAAATTCCTACCATCTCCCAAGACTTACTATTAAAGTCAATAATTGCCTGAGATAAATACATTAACCCACCACATTCAGCATAAGTTGGCATTCCAGAAATAATTGCTTTCTCAACAGCTTTTCTGATTAAAATATTTTCGCTTAACTGTTGAGCAAAAACTTCTGGAAATCCACCACCAAAATATAAACCTTCCACTCCCGCAGGTAAATTTTCATCCTTTAGGGGACTCCAAAATACTATTTTTGCTCCTAACTCTTCCAGAATATCTAGGTTGTCTTGATAATAGAAATTAAATGCGCGATCGCGAGCTACTCCTATCAAAAATTGCGACTTTTTTTTCTCAATATTCTTGACATTTGATAGTGGAAAATGTATTCTATTGTTAGGGAGAACTTGGCTAGATAAAAAGTGCTGAGACCCCTCATTATGATTTTTTAAAAGTGGTAGTAATTTCTCCCAATCAAAACAAGTTTTTGCTAAGTCAGCTAAGTCATTAATTAAATTATCTAAATCTGGCATTTCATCAGTAGGAAGTAAACCTAAATGTCGGTCAGGAATAGTAATATTTTGATGTCGTCGTAGTACCCCAAGTACAGGTAAATTTATAAATTTAAGGGAATTTTGAAGTAACTGTAAATGGCGATCGCTCCCGACCCGGTTGAGTATCAAACCAGCAAAATTAATATTAGAGTCAAAAGAAATTAAACCATGAGCGATCGCTGCCACAGAACCTGATAACCGACTACAGTCAAGCACCAATAATACAGGTACATTCAGTAACCGAGAAATATGAGCAGTAGAAGCAAAATCAGGAAAACACCTACCACTTTGATCTTCTACCCCCCTTAAAAAGGGTGGACAGGGGGGAGCAAAACTTACCCCATCAAATAAACCCATCACCCCCTCAACCAAAGCAAAATCAACATCTTGAATATTTCGTGCAAAACATTGCTGCACATAAACCTCGGAAGTCAACACCGGGTCTAAATTCCGACAAGACTTACCCGTGACATACTGATGAAACATCGGGTCAATATAATCAGGCCCCACCTTAAATGATTGCACCTGCAAATTTTGCCACTTTAAATAAGACAGTAAAGCCAACGTAACAGTTGTTTTACCAACCCCACTACGTTCCCCCGCAACTATTAAACTCAATATTTCCCCCGTCTTTTTAACTCAAAAAATTGGGCATTGCTGAATTAAGGTATGAAAGTAGGTTTATAGGGAACACTTAACTGGGAACAGGGAACAGTTAATATTAACA
>NZ_JAAHGK010000045.1:0-13525 GCF_010672505.1 Okeania sp. SIO2B9
ATTATCATTTTCTTTGTGGGTTTAATACCCCACCGTCTACACGGTGTTCAAAATTACTTGGGGTGAGAATCCCCATGTAATTTTCCTCCTGTCTCCTGTCTCCTGTCTCCTGTCTCCTTCTTCAAATAAATTATCTTCATTTACCTTGATCGGGAGTCAAATTATCAGTTAAATATTAAGCATAAATACTTGCTGAATCCTTGACCCCTATTGACCACTATAATTTTCTTCTTACTTCTTATTTCTTATTTCTTATTTCTTACTTTTGACTTATTTTTTATCCTTTAAAGGAGAGGCATTAAATCTTAATTAATTATTCGGTAAAAAACTCAAAGTCCATTATAATCTCAAAAGAATATTGCTATTTTAACAATAAAAACGAGGGGATGTGGCATTGATTCAAGATCAAGAAAATTATAAGTTTTTAAGAGAGTGGAACAAGACTGCCGTAAATTACCCTCCGGATATTTGTCTGCATCAGTTGTTTGAAGCGCAAGTAGAACGAACTCCCAATTCTGTAGCTGTTGTGTTTGAGGGGAACCAACTAACTTATGAAAGTTTAAATCAAAAAGCCAATCAACTAGCTCATTACTTGCAGCATCTGGGGATAGGTCCAAACGTATTAGTAGGAATTTGCCTTGAGCGATCGCTAGAGATGGTGATCAGTCTCTTGGGTATTCTCAAAGCAGGTGGTGCTTATGTTCCTATAGACCCAACTTATCCGATTGAGCGCATTGCCTATATGCTGGAAAATTCTCAAGCTTCAGTGCTATTAACTCAAAAAAACTTGTTAGCTGGATTACCGAAAATAAGAGCGCAAATCATTTGTTTAGATGGTGAGTGGGATGTAGTTAATCAAGAAAATCAATTCAATCTAAACTGTACTGCTTCTGAAGAAAACTTGGCTTATGTAATCTATACTTCTGGTTCTACAGGTCAGCCGAAAGGTGTAGCGATGAAGCATATTGCCTTGAGTAATCTGATTTTCTGGCAACTAGAAAACACAAGAGTTTCACCAAAAGCAAAAACTCTGCAATTTGCACCAATTAGCTTTGATGTCTCCTTTCAAGAAATATTTTCAACTTGGTGTGGGGGTGGAACTTTAGTCTTAATCTCAGAACAAGTGCGACGAGACCCTGTTGCTTTACTACATCTATTAAGAGAAAAACAAATAGAAAGACTGTTTCTTCCTTTCGTTGCTTTACAGCAGTTAGCACAGACCGCTCAAACTTTAGGATTGATTCCCACCAGTTTGCGGGAAGTAATAACAGCAGGGGAACAGTTGCAAATAACTCCGGCGATCGCCAGCTTTTTCGACCAGCTAAAAGATTGTTCCCTTCATAATCATTATGGACCATCAGAAACTCATGTAGTGACATCATTCACCTTAACCGGTTCTACTGAGAATTGGTCAGCACTACCACCTATTGGTCGTCCCATTGCTAACACTCAGATTTACCTATTAGATGAATTCGCAAAACCTGTACCTGTGGGGATTCCCGGCGAGTTGTACATCGGGGGAGTTTGCCTAGCTATAGGCTATCTCAACCGTCCCGAATTGAGTGCAGAACGATTTATTGCCAATCCCTTTAGTCAAGAAGAGGGGTCTCGTCTTTACAAAACTGGAGATTTAGCTCGTTATTTACCTGATGGAAATATCGAATATCTCGGTCGCATTGATAATCAGGTCAAGGTGCGGGGTTTCCGGATCGAACTCGTAGAAATTGAAGCAATACTCGCCCAACACCCCAACCTGCGGCAGACTGCGGTGATTGTCCGAGAAGACCAACCAGGGGATAAACGCTTAGTCGCCTACGTTTGTCCAAATCAGGGGCAAATCCCGACTTCGGGTCAACTGCGCCACTTTCTATCAGAAAAGTTACCAGACTACATGATGCCTGGAACGTTTATAATGCTGGAAGCTTTACCCTTAACACCCAGTGGCAAAGTCGATCGCAAGGATCTACCCATTCCCGATGCTTCAAATTTGCTTCGTGAAACCAGTTTTGTTGCCCCCCGGGATGCAATGGAACAGCAACTAGCGCAAATCTGGTCAGAGATTCTGGGTGTTTCTCCCATCGGAGTCCACGACAACTTTATTGAATTAGGCGGACATTCCTTGTTAGCCACCAAAATTATCGGGCTAGTGCGGGTACGCCTGCAAGTAGAATTACCTCTAAATCTCCTATTCGAGTGTCCCACAGTTGCTGAGTTAGCCCAGGAGGTTATTCCCCTTGAGGGATTAGATGTTGGAGCATCCCTACAACCAATTCCACGAGAACCAATGATGCCAATATCATTTAGTCAAGAACAAATGTGGTTTCTCAATCAGTTAACACCAGAAGAACCAGTCTGCAATGAAAGCTTGACCATTCATCTAGGTGGAGAGATCGATATTCCTGCCTTGGAAAAAGGTCTCACAGAAATCATCCGTCGCCACGAAATTCTCCGAACTACCTATCCACTGGTTAACGGTCAACCCTGCCAGGAAATTCAGCCACCATCTACATTTACTTTACCAATAGTCGATTTGCGGCAATGGTCAGAAACCGCAAGAGAAACAGAAGCACTGCGTATTGCCACTGAACAACTTCGTCAGAGATTTGACTTCAATCAAGGACCCCTACTGCGAGCTACTCTAATTCAGCTTACTTCAGACAGCTATCGACTCTACTTCGCTATTCACCATATTCTGGTAGATGCCGAATCGTTGAGCCAAATAGTACAAGAATTAGAAATTATTTATACGGCATTTTGTCAAGGTTTACCATCACCTCTGCCAGAATTAACTATACAATATGCCGATTTTACGGTTTGGCAACGCCAGCGCCTAAAAGGAGAAATACTTTCTCATCAGCTTACCTACTGGCAAAGACAACTCGAAAACTTACCCCAATTAAAACTTCCCACTGACCGTCCTCGCACTGCACAAACGACTTTTGCTGGTTCATTTGTTCGTCACCGACTCTCATTTGACTTAATCGAAAAGCTCAAAACTCTTAGCAACAAAGAAAGTGTTACCTTATTTGTGACCTTCGCGACAGCAATCAAAGTTTTGCTTTATCGCTATTCAAATCAGGAAGATATTGTTCTAGGTACTGTCATCTCCCAACGCACCAGACCAGAGTTAGAAGGAATGATGGGAAACTTTATCAATACTTTAGTTTTGCGTAGTGACCTGGGCGGCAACCCTAGTTTCTGCGAACTGTTAAAGCGAGTCCGGAATGTTTGTTTATCAGCTTATTCCCATCAAGATGTGCCGTTCCAGAAGGTGGTAGAAGCCTTTCGCCCCAATCAACAAGTTAACCAAAATCCCATGTTTCAGGTGGCTTTGACGATCAATCCACCTCTAGTAGGGGACGCACAGACGCGGGGACGCGGGGACGCGGGGACGCCTATAAGAGAAATTCCACCCAAAATTTCGCTCACTCAAAAAGCTGATACTCAGTCTTGGTCTCCCACCGAAGACAAGTTAGGATGGAAGGCGTTTCACTACAAGGTAGATCCTGGGATTTCTAAGTTTAACCTCACTTTCTCTCTCTTAGAAGAAGGAGCGGAGGGAATGGTTATTGTGAGTGAATACAACAGTGATTTGTTTGATGCCACTACAATTAAGGGGATGAGTGGGCATTTGAGTACTTTGCTAGAGGGAATCGTTACCAATCCCCACATAAGCATTTCTGAATTACCTCTGTTAACGGACAAAGAGCGTCATCAACTATTAGTGGAGTGGAATAATACTCAAGCTGAATATCCAAAAGATAAATGTATTCATCAGTTGTTTGAAGAACAAGTAGAAAGAACACCGGATGCAGTGGCGGTAGTATTTGAAGACCGACAATTAACTTATCACCAGTTAAATTGTCAAGCTAATCAACTAGCGCATTATTTGCAAACTCTGGGGGTTGCACCAGAGGTATTAGTGGGTATCTGTGTCGAACGTTCTCTGGAGATGATAGTGGGATTGTTGGGGATTCTTAAAGCTGGTGGAGCTTATTTGCCATTAGATCCCAGTTACCCAGCAGAACGTTTGAGTTATATCTTGGAAGATGCAGCAGTACCAATATTAGTAGCAACTAAATCAGTTTTATCAAATTTGCCACAACATCAAGCCAAAGTGGTTTGTTTGGATAGAGATTTAGAAACACTCCCCTCATCTCAAGAAAGTACAGATAATCCTGCTATGGCAGTAACTCCTGACAATTTGGCTTATGTAATTTATACTTCAGGTTCAACAGGACAACCAAAGGGAGTCTTAATTTCCCATCAAAATGTCACCCGTTTATTTCGCACAACTGAATCAATTTACAATTTTAACACTAACGACTGCTCGACATTATTCCATTCCTACGCCTTCGATTTATCTGTGTGGGAACTGTGGAGCGCTCTGCTGTATGGTGGTCGCCTTGTAATTGTGCCGTACTGGGTTAGTCGTTCTCCAAAAGAATTCTACGATCTGTTAGTCCAACATCAGGTGACTGTCCTGAATCAAACTCCATCTGCATTCACTCAACTAATTGAAGTCGATCAAGACTATAGTGTTGATGCTCTCAAACTACGATATGTCATCTTCGGGGGGGAAGTTCTACAGATAAAAACTCTTGTCCCCTGGTTTGAGCGGCATGGCGATCGATTCCCTCAGTTAATCAATATGTATGGTATCACGGAGACAACAGTCCATGTAACATACAAAATCTTAAGCACAGACAACATAGAACAGGTCAGTAGTCCAATTGGAAAAGCTTTAGGCGATCTGAAAATTTATATCCTTGATCGTGATTTACAACCAGTACCCATAGGAGTAACAGGAGAACTACATATTGGTGGTGCAGGTTTAGCACGAGGATATCTAAACAGACCAGAATTAACAGCAGAAAGATTCATACCTAACCCTTTCGATCTTCACAACTCTAAACTATATAAGACAGGAGACTTAGGTAGATATTTACCCGATGGCAATATAGAATTTATCGGTCGCATCGACAACCAGGTAAAAGTGCGAGGATACCGTATTGAAACAGGAGAAATAGAATCGACTCTCACTCAACATCCCAGTGTTAAACAAGCAGTAGTATTAGCAACAGAAGATAACTCTGGTAATAAAAGTCTAGTCGCTTATCTAGTGCTAGAAAGTGAAACTCCAGAAGGATCGCAGACAGAAGCAATAGGAAAATTGAAACAGTATCTGAAACAGCGGTTGCCGCAGTATATGATACCAAGCGGGTTTGTAGTGTTGCCGCAACTGCCACTGACTCCTAACGGTAAGGTAGATCGTAAGGCATTACCTATACCGGATAATATCAGTAGTGTATCAACGGAGTATGTTGCTCCTGAAACAGAGACACAGAAAGCATTAGCAGAGATTTGGCAAGAAGTGTTGGGAATAGAACAGGTGGGAATGCATGATAACTTCTTTGACCTCGGTGGTCATTCTCTGTTAGCAGTGCGTCTCATGGCTGAGATTGAGAAAGAATTTGGCCAAAATATATCTTTAGCAGCCCTTTTCCAAGGTCCTACCCTAGAAAAATTAGCCATTCTACTGCGCCAAAGCGGGGACGCGGGGACGCCTATAAGAGAAATTCAACCCAAAATTTCGCTCACTCAAAAAACTGATACTCACTCTTGGTCTCCCTTAGTTGCTATTCAACCCCAAGGAAACCACCCACCGTTCTTCTGTATGCCTGGTTCCGGTGGCAATGTGGTCTACTTCCACCAACTTGCCCGTCATCTGGGAAACGAGCAACCCTTTTACGCTTTGCAACCTCCATCCTTAGATGGGGTATCAGAACCCTTTAGTAGTCTTGAAGAGGTAGCTGCCTACTACCTCCAAGCCATCCAAACCCTTCAACCCTCTAGTCCGTACTTCCTCGGCGGTCATTCCTTTGGGGGTCTAGTTACTTTTGAAATGGCACAACAGCTACAACAGAAGGGAGAAACAGTCGCCCTACTCGCCCTATTTGACTTTCCCGCCCCACTTCAAGGTACCACCCCAAAACAGCTAGATTGGGATGATACCCGATGGTTGTCCAATATTGCCCATATGCTAGAAATTTTATCTGGGAAAAATTTCGACATTTCTTATGAAACCCTCAAACCTTTAACTCCTGAAGCACAATTAAACTATCTCAAACGGCAGATGGAAATCGTCAGTTTATTGCCACCTAACTCAGGAATTGAACGAGTGCGTGGGATTGTCCAAACTATTAAAGCTGAGGAATTGGCTTTTATGAGTTATCTCCCACAAAGAAGCTATCAAGGTGCGATTACCCTGTTCCGTACAAGTAAAGTTGATCGGGATGAATTGGGAATGCTTGGTGACATTCCCACAGATACAACTTGGGGATGGAACCAGTTTTCTAGTCAACCTGTAGAGGTTCATGTGGTTCCTGGAAATCATATTACCATGTTGAGTGAACCTCACGTAATGGTATTAGCTGAAAAACTTAAATTTTGTCTAGCTAAAGCATGGAAAACTGAATTATAAGGGATTTATCAAAGCAAGATTTATTGATTACCGTTGCTGATTATGGGTATGATTATGCCGTTCTGAGAAACCTATGATTATCTATAGATAGCCATTTGGTATCTTTGCAAAGTGGCAACAGTTGTCATTGCGACCGAAGGGAAGCAATCTCATGGTCAAACGAGATTGTTTCCTTCCACTCCGTTCCAGTCGCAATGACGAATGCAGTGACTAATTACCCGGATTTTATATAGCGCTGTGCGCAGGCAACAGGCAACAGGAGGAATAAAAGACCGATAGTATAATATCATGTCCGGTAGCATCGGTCTTGTATAGCAAAGGTAAGGAAGAAGGAAGAAGGAAGAAGGAAGAAGAAAGAGGGAAGAGGGAAGAAGGCTACCCTCGCAAGAAAAAACCATCATTTCCTGTAGATATTCACCCTTGGGTTTACACAAACGATATAAACGGACATGATATAAGACTTTTAGCTATTGGACAGTTCTTGTAATTTGTAAATATGCCAGCGCACATTGCTATAATAATGCAATTAAGGGGATTTGATATAAACAGGACTTACGCAAACAGGGAAATTATACACCATTTGTAGGGATTAACGGCCGTTAATCCCTACAAATTTAGTTAATCTGGTAAGAAGACAAATTGATATTATTAGGACTTATATCATGTCCGGATAATCAGTTATAAAAAAAACTTTCTCCCTTCTAACCTTTTCTTTCCCTCTGCCTTCTGCCTTCTGCCTCCTGCCTCTTCAATCACATATTTGCTTCAGTAAATCATAAAATGGCTGCCAATTATCCTCTACTGTAATGGATTCCCATACTGATTCAATTATAGGTCGAATTAAACTTTGTTGAGGATTATATTGCTTCAACCTTTCTGCCATTGCTTTTAATTCATCATTAGAATAAGTCTGTAATAAATGATAATAATATTGTCGCCACGACTCCATTAATTCTGATTGTTCAAAATCAGCAAAAATTTGATTAACATCATCACGCCAATCTGGAGAAAATTCTTTTCTCAATCCTAAAAAGAAATCGTGATAGCCAACCTGAGAACTTTCCAGCAGTTTAATAGTTAGCTGAAGTAACTTTTCTGCATCTGTTTCTGGCAAATGTTCAAACCCTAACCTATTAATCATTAATCGCCTATATTCAAGCAGATAAACATCATCAAACTCATCTAAACTCGCCCTCATATTTTCTCGGTCAATAACTGCAGCTAATGCGTCTTGAAGTAAGTGTAAATTTGACTTACAAACTAACGGTTGATGACTGTAACGATAAAGACCAGAATAATCAAAATAAGCTGCTGTAAATTTGGGGTCATAAGTGGGAATAAAAGCATAAGGACCATAATCAAAACTTTCCCCAGTAATTGACATATTATCAGTATTTAATACACCATGACAAAATCCCGCAGCCATCCATTGAGCCACTAATTTCGCAACTCTTTTTACTAATTCTGAGTAGAATAAAGAATAGTGATCGCTCTGTTCTTTTAATTCAGAATAATAATAATCAATTACATGATCTAATAGCTTTTTAGTTAAGTCGGGACGTTTGAAATAATACAACCTTTCAAAGGTACCAAACCGGACATGAGAACTACTAAAACGTACCATCACCGATGAACGAGTAGGAGAAGGTTCATCTCCACGCCATAACCCCTCCCCAGTTTCAATCAAACTCAAACATCGAGAAGTACGAACCCCATGACGATGTAACATTTCGGCGGCTAATACCTCTCTGACCCCACCTTTTAGAGTCAGTCTGCCATCCGCACTGCGAGAATAAGGTGTTCTACCGGAACCCTTTGTGCCAAAATCATATAATTCACCATTTACCCCACGCACTTGACCATAAAGAAAACCCCTACCATCTCCTAAATAAGGATTATATTCACCAAATTGATAACCGTGATAACGTAGAGCTAAAAAAGGTCCGACACAATGAAATTTACCAAAAGCTTCAATAAAATGCTCATCCTTAACATCTTCAGGAGTTAGTCCTATTTTAGGGAGCAATTTATCATTACGAAACCGCAAAATATGTTGGGGAAATTCAGCAGCAAGTACTTCATCATAATAGTCACCACCTAAAGCTTGGATGGCAGGTTCATAGTTGAGCGAAAGGAGAGGATTAGACATTGTTTTCTAAGTCAAAAGTAATATCATAAGTTAAATCCAGGAGATTATGAGTTAAACATTTTTTTATTATTTTTCAATACATTCACTTCTGCTCAAATCTATTCTGTAATTAAAATTGTACAAACATGATTATATTATATGAAGGAAATGACAAGATGGAAGAAGGCTATCTTCTCAGAGGCTGTTTGTAAAGAATTATGAAGTGTTTTTGGCCTTTGTTAATCTTTTAACTATTGTGCTATTGTGGGGGTTCGAGGGAGCTATAAGTCCCGCGTTATGGCTTCCCAGTTCTAAGCTCTGTATCAAAAAGACAAAACTTGAGAACTTATGCAAATAAGCGATGTGTATTAAACTGATGCCTACAAGAGCAGTTTGTTAAACGTCACCGTACGAAAAAAACTGTAGAAAATTGCAGTTGTTAAATTCTTGATATTGGATTAACCAATATAGGCTGTACGGCACAGCTCACTATTCCCTCGGCAGTAAAGCACTCTGGGAATTTCTTTCTGATAATTTGAAGACTACCATTGATATCCGCATTAATCACTTTACCAGTTCCACTTCTAAACAAACCACGTTTGACTCGTTTTCCCACATAATTTTCCTGCTGACATGGCAATTCTAGGTCAAGTGCAGAAGTAATACTAGTGTAACTTTCTTCTGTATCCATAACTTTGATACCAGCTAGTTGACATTTATAAGTTATCTGTTGAATTAGCTTTGAGTGGGGTATTTGGGTAAAGTTTTGATTGTTTTTTTTACCGATGTTTGCACCCTGTTTCCAGTTATCATTTTGGCCGATGACTACAATACCAATTCTGTTAGTGACTAAATAATTCACCACTAATTTACTGGTGTTATGCAGATAATTCTCGACAAAACGATTTCGGCGGTAGGTTAACGCTTCAATCTTACGGCTAGTTTTTCTGTTGCCTTTGAGATGACTTTGGTACTTAGCTTTACGCTTATTATATAGTTGATTGACGCTTTTTAGTGGCTTCCCGTTAATCAGCATAGGTTTAACACCGGGCTTGTTTGTAGATAGAGCTACTAATCTGTCAATCCCTAAGTCTATTCCGGCTACATATGTTGAGTGTATTTGTGGCTGAAGAGTTTTTTCATACAGTACTTCAATTATATAGCAGCTCGTAGCAGGTACTATCCTGACTTCGATTACAGTTTCCACAACTACAGGTATTTTGATTTCACTCATGGATAAGTGACAAATACCATCTTTTAGAGGGGCTTTATAGACTGATTCCTTTGAATATATAACTACATTTCTACCTTGAGTTTTATTCTTATACTTTGGTATTTTGGGTTTACCTAAAAACTTCCCTGGATGTTTTGACCATTCTCCCATTGCCTGAAAATAACCACGCCAAGTGGCAACCAAGCATTTGATTATTTGTTTTGATACTTTAGTTGGTAATGATCTATAGGCATCACTCTCTTTGGTTGCATGGTATAGTTTGGTTAAATCCAGACTATGACCAGTAGAGAAAAAATGCTGACGACAGTAATAATTAGCCAAATTATACAAGTTTTTTGACTTAAAGGCTAACTCATCACACACTCGCCAAAAGTTATGTGTTCGGTTAATAATATGTCTGTCAACAAGTCGCATTCATGCAGAATTATTTCATTTTTTTAGTTACCTGTTTAATATTAACACACATTTGTTACAAATACCAACTATTTTATACAATTTTCATTCAACAGTTAATCACCCCGATCCTAATTCCCCCAGTTTTCAATATTCAGTTATATCAAATCCGTTTAATTCGGTATAAAAAAATGTTCCATCTTCAACCATTACCAAATATTTCTCGATAATTCCCCTCCACCGGAGGGGTTAGGGGTGGGTCCCCACACTCCCCACCATAATAATCTAATTACACCGATGCTACCGGATTTGATATTATATCATGCCCGAAGGCAATCGTTTGTGTAAACCCAAGGGTGAGTATATACAGGAAATTTAAGTTTTTTTTTCTTGCTATTAAACCTTCCTGTCTGTTTCCCGTTCCTTACCTTTGCTATACAATACCGATGCTACCGGACATGATATTACTTGTTTGTTGTCTGATAAAAATGTTTATGGCTTCTTTACCACCAGTTCTAGAGCGATTAAATAACTCTCCAACCTCGGAATTAATTCTTGGGTTGCAATATAAAGCTAAAATTGATTCTGTACATCCTCTCTGTGCCAGGACTAATTTTGAACAACTTGATTCCTGTTTTTTAGGAGTGAGTCTTGAGAATAGTAATTTTCAACCAGCAAAGGTTAAGGCCATGGTTGAATGGATTTCCCGGAGGTTTTCCCATTGTCTAGTCTTGGTGGGAGACAGCATTCACCGTATCAATATAGAACTGAAGCGATCGCTAGACCAAGAAACTGCACTGGTTGAAGCTTTAGAAATTGGTCGTGCTTTCGTTCGGGAACAGGAACATATTTTTAAGGCATTTGGAGAGCAGACTAAATTTACCTTCGAGACTTGCAGTCAAATTCAGACCTGGGATGATTATGCACACTTTCACCAATATCTCCAGATATATTTTAAAAGCAATGCTAAATTCCGCTCGTCAGTTGAAGCATTTAGTCGCAACTATCAGATTAGGCGATATTCAAACCAGAGCGATACCTTGCTCGAGCAGCGCATTCGCCGATCCTGTGACTACTTCTTAGAGGAATTTGCTATTTTCGCCTGTCTTCAAAAGCGTGGGTTTTCGGTCATGGTATACCCAGGAACATTCAGCACCCTAACTGAGATTGTCAACGGAGATTATCCAGATATTTTGGAAGAGATTAAGCAATTAATAATAGTATCTCTCCATTTTAAGAAGCGCTAACTATGCATAAGTAGGGTTTGCTGAAAAAGTCTTATGGGTAAGGCAAGGAGACAGGAGACAGGAGTCAACCCACCCCTAACCCCTCCCCTCCTGGGAGGGGAAGTCAGGATAAATGGGAATTAATAGAGGAGGTTGGAGGAGGAATTGTCCCTTGATTTTTCCGCCTTTGTCTGCTCAAAATGCTAACTTTTTGAGCTTGAGCAACCGACAAGCTTGCACTTTTTTCGCTCCAAAAAGTCTAAATCCTTTATCTGTAAATACTTTGAGGGTTAATCAGCAAGCCCTAAGTAGCCACTTAACTTTGATATAATCCTGAAAATCTATCTTGTAGTCTAGCGAGGAACCAGTACTATGACCAATTCAGAACGACCAGAAAATGCTCTCACAAGGACGCCAATGCCACTCTGGCTGCATCTCTGGGGGCGAGTAAACAGATGGGGGGAACGCCTGCTTGGCACTTTTTGGCTATTTCGATATTTTAGCTCTCCTTTCCCCGGCGTACTTGCCCATCATTTTGGCCCAAATCTTTTCCAAGACCACGGAAATGCCTTTCGCCAAGCAACTGTCGATAGAGGAGAATCAGCATCAAACTATTTTCGCACTTCAGGTATTAGTGCTTGTGCTGAGGCAAACGGGGGCATTTGCTCTTTCCGATTTAATGGACAGATTGCCATTTACCAAAACACGAATGTTCCCCTCACGAGAGACCAGGTTCTAGCACCATCTACAGACCCGGTCAGTGGGCTATTCGGTGATTTTGTCGGCACTCTGCCAAACGACCATCCCCTTCGCCCAGGGAAGCGAGCTGCAGTGGAGAGATCCCTTGGCAATCTAAATTTCATCGCCAAGCTTGAGCCAACTGTGAGAAAACACGCTGTGGACTACCTCAAAAGTGTGGCGAGTCAAGAAATGCCTCTCGACGACTTTGCACTTTTCCTTGTCGCCCATGTAGACAGCTTCGTTCCCGGAATACTTGACCTGACTCAAACGCCCCTGACAACTTATTTGGCATCAACAGAGTATGGTCGAGTGACGCGGGACTTCATAGATATTGCCTCGGAGGCGATCGGTAAGGTCAACCCTGCGGCTATGAGCGACTTTGAAACCATTATTCCGTTTGTTCGCCAGCTTCTGACAGACAACTTTGAAGCCTTGGAAGCAGCTCCTGACTCGAACCTGATCCGGCGGCACTTTGCTCTCTGGGAGCGATCGCTAACAATCCCAGAAATTGAGAATCTCGACCCCGCCAAGTTGAAGGAACTCGGTGCTATCATCGTGGCAACTTACGAAACTACTGCCTTGAGTATGTTGTGGCTCCTTGCTTTTTTGGAAACCTCGCCCGATATTAAAGCAAGCGTTGTTACCGAGGCTCGTTCTGGTGGTAATGAGGAAAAACTATCCTTCATCAATAAAGTTGTACTAGAGGCATTACGCTTAGGTGGTAGCAACCCCACAGCATTATGGCGTCGCACGACTACCCCTTTTGTTCTTCAGCATCAGGGGCGTTCGGTCACAGTTCCGCAGGGCACTATGATGTGGCTCGATCGTCAGCAGGCGAACTCCGATCCGTCGATATTCCCTAATCCGAACCTATTCGACCCAACAAATATAGATGCCATCTTAAAATCTAATCGCGAAAACCTCAATTCGGTACTTGCACGCGATCGCTATGAGATCAATTCCTTCAGCATGACCAACTCTCAGGGAAACCCTCGCAAGTGCCCTGGAAGAATCTTCTCGGTACAGATGCAGTCTATTCTGTTATCGGAGCTTTACAGTCGCTACGAAGTTTCAGCTCAAGGCATTGACCTACAGTTAAAGCACTATAAGACTATGCCCCGACCTGCACAACCAGGAACAATTGTCATCGAACCTCTAGCTGAATAAAGTTTGATATAAAATCAGGTTGAACACTTATTAGACTTGTCGCTTTATAACTATAAAAAACTGCTAAACCCTTATCATGTAAGGATTTTAGCAATTTCCAGTGCAAAACGTATGGAATTACTACTGTGTCTTAATTTGAGCGATTTTTTCTA
>NZ_JAAHGK010000450.1:0-5344 GCF_010672505.1 Okeania sp. SIO2B9
GCAGTATGTACAACTACACTCAGTAACAACCCTTGAGTATCTACTAATATGTGTCGTTTTCTTCCTTTTACCTTTTTACCAGCATCATAACCTCTAATCCCCCTTTTTCAGTCGTTTTTACCGACTGTGAATCAATTATACCCTAGAAATGGCTCTTCAGTTCTTCCTTGTTTGATTCTGACTTTTCTTTCCTACGGAATGCTACGCAAACGTAACATATCATTGATTTCTTTCCATACTCCACTGCGTTGCCAACGATAAAAATAGGTAGCTACGGTTTGCCAAGGTGGTAAATCATGAGGAAGTGCCCCCCATGTACAGCCGTTGTGTACGAGGTAGAAAATACCATTAATAACTTCTCTTGTATCGACACTTCCAGACCTACCACCAGAATGGGGTGGAGGAATCAGCCGCCTTCAAATTTCCCACTGTTCATTGGTTAGGTCACGCTTGATAGTTTTTTCTTTCCATAGGAGGGAAAATCATGACAATTATCATTGTCTTATCTTTTGCGTTATGGCGATCGCTTTCCCTTACAAAACTTTACAAACAGTCTCTTAGGGCTTGCTGATTAAGTCTAAAAGCATTTATAGATAAAGCCAAAGTGCCTTTTTGGGGTAAAAAAAGTGCAAGCTAAAAGGAGGGTTTAGCTCAAAATTCTCACTTGCATGAGCTGACAGAGGCGGAAAAATCAACAGACAATTCTTCCGACTACCTACTCCTGAGGAGGAGACTCCTACCCTCATCAGGGCGACTTTTTCAGCAAGCCCTACTTAGGCTTAAATTTCATAGCCACGTTAATTGTGTGATTATCGTCTTGAGGTAGGTCTTCTTCCTAGCTGAGAGGGAGTTCTTCCTGTAATGTACCTAGACGGAGTTTTCCGAGCTGCAATAAGGTCAGCATAGCTAACTTGTGGTGGTCGCCGTAGTTTTATCAAATCATTCTTAATAGATGCAGACTTCTGAGGTAACTCCTTCTTGATCTTAGTTACGGCTTCAGAAATACTCGCTTGAATGTCACTATTGGGATCTTGAACTTTGAATGCATCACCTAACTTGTCAGCAATTTTCGTTAACCCTTCTTGTGTCGTATCATCATACTCTCCAGGCTTAAATTTAATTGATATAGCCGTAGAATTATCTTGATCTCCATGGTTAACTTTTTGAATGGTGAAATAACTTAAGCTCCTGTTGAAATGAGATGCCATAAAAGATCTGACAGGTTCTGGAAGATTGGTTGGTGGTATTATTTTATTGTCAGTTACTGTCTTCCATGGTTTTAACTCTGTCTCCACATTGAGTCGATTAAAGTAGCTTTTGAAAAGTCTAAATTTTGCCAACTAATAGGTCTACCAAGATAGTCGGTTTTCTGCATAACTGTTTTCTTTTCTTCATCGCACTTATCAATAGACTTGTCGCTTTATAACTTAAAAAAAAATCCCAAAAGCCTTGTTCTGTAAGGATTGTAGATATTGAATAGTAAAAATCATGGGAATTATTGCTCTGTCTAGGTTAGAGTGATTTTTTTCCTTTATTTAGCGACAACTCTAATACCGATGCTACCGGACATGATATGACTTAGCTGTGTTGCTACTTTTTTGATAATACTGGCTGCACCATTACAGTCAGCATTAATAACTTGACCTTTTGCAGAACGATACAAGCCACAATTAACAAGCTTTCCTGATGGCTCCCACCTTTTCCTACGGAATGTTACGCAAACGGGTTTCGCACCAAATGTCGGCAGAAAATCATCCGATACTAAAACTAGCCTTACTCGTGTAACTATCCTCAGTCTCAACAAACTTAATCCCATACTGCTCAGATAATTCAGCTATCTTGGTTTTTAACTTGGCTGTAGGTATTTGAACAAACTGTTGGTTATTTTTTTGCCAATGTTAATACTATCTTTTTGGCGTTGATTCCACCCAAAAACTACTGTACCTATTTGATGCTCAATGCACCAGTTGATCACAAATCTAGCTGCTTTGTTCACATGATCACGCATCTGAAGGTTGCGCTTTTCAGTAATAGCTGCTAAGTTATCGTCCCAGTAGTCACCAGACTGGCCTGATTTTATTTCTGCGTTGTAGATTAATCGTACACAGCCCAAAGTTCTCCGCAACAGATTTTCCTGTTCTGGAGTTGGGTAAAACCTAAATTTGTACGCTTTTTCAACCATCTACAACTTACTAAAAACTTTTTATGCTTTAACATATTGTGTGTGAAACCACAACATTGATTGGCATTCCCATACGACGCTCCCGACAAGGAGAGCGCGGGTCTTCTGCCAACATTTAGATCAAAAGAACTTCCCATGCTTTTGAGCGACTACCTAAGAGATGGATTGTTGAACGCACTTTTGGTTGCTTGAATAGATTTCAACGTTTAAGCTCATATTATGAGGTGTATTCAGATGTAAGTGAAGCCATGATTTATGGCTCTTTAATTCACCTTATGGTTAGGCGACTAGCTAGCTAAGATTTACTTTATAAATCAGCTCTTAGCCATTAAATTAAAGGTAATAAAAATTCTTTTCTACCTTTGTTAATTCCTGACTCCGAATTCCTGAGTTCCTGCTACCTGCTTCCTGACTCCGAATTCCCGACTCCTGACTCCTGAGGACTGACTCCTGACTCCTGAGGACTGACTCCTAATTAATATCCGCTATTCAACAATACCAATAAATCTCTCAAATTAAATCCCTCAAATTTGATGACTGAGAAAGGTCGTAAATAGCTAAAATGAAATATAATTCTGAAATTTTTTGATAATTATGAGTGTAGTTAGCCAAGTTATTCTCAAAGCAGACGATGAATTACGTTATCCCAGTAGTGGGGAACTTCAAGCCATAAATACTTTTTTAAAAACAGGCGAGCAGCGCGTGCGTATTGCTAGCGTGCTTTCTGAAAATGAGAAAAGAATTGTAGACAAAGCTAGTCAAGAGTTGTGGCGCAGGCGTCCAGATTTTATTGCCCCTGGTGGTAATGCTTTTGGTCAACGGGAACGTGCTTTGTGCCTCCGGGATTATGGTTGGTACTTGCGTTTGATTACTTATGGGGTACTAGCTGGTGATAAAGATCCAATTGAAAGTATTGGTTTGATTGGTGTTCGGGAAATGTACAACTCATTGGGTGTACCAGTTCCTGGAATGGTAGAGTCAATCCGTTGTTTGAAGGAAGCTTCTCTTGCTTTACTTGATGATGAAGATGTTCAGGAAGCTGCTCCTTACTTTGACTATATCATTCAGGCTATGTCCTAAGTTTTTTTGTTTTTTGTAGCATGACTACCCATCTAAGGAATTCTTGGATGGGTTCAATTTTTAGAGTTTTGACTGATTAAAACTTCAACAAAAGTCAAAATAATCCCAACTTAAATTTATTCAATTATTTTGCATCACACCACCAGCGATCGCCACTAAAATTAATACCCCAAAAGCTAATCTATACCAAACAAATATCCATGTATCTTTAGTTTGTAAGTATCTAATCAACCAAGCAATTGCTACGTAAGAAAAAATTATTGCAGATATAATTCCAGCAATAGTAGGTGCTAAACCCACACCTCCAAAACCCTCATCCAATAGAGTCTTAAGTTCAACTAAACCTGCTAAAGTAATCGCTGGAAGACCCAATAAAAAAGAAAATTTTGCTGCTGTAGCCCTTTCTAACCCCATAAATAGGCCACCTGTAATAGTTGAGCCAGAGCGAGATACTCCGGGGACTAATGCCAATGCTTGAGCTAATCCCATGAGTATGCCATCTTTAATATCTAGTTGCTCAAAGTTACGTTTTCGACTGCCAATTTTCTCTGCTATTCCTAATAATAAAGCCATAACTATTGAAGCAATAGCGATCGCCACTGTACTGCGCAAGGCCGAGTTATCAAAATCTGGAATAAATATTTTGATTAGTAACCCAAAAAGTATTATTGGTATGCTTCCCAGTACTATTCCAACTGCCATTCGGAAATCTGGAGACTGGTAATCGGATGTCACTATAGATTTATATGCACCAATCACGATCTTTGTCAAATCCTGCCAAAAATACCAAACAACTGAAAAAATACTGCCCAATTGAATCACAGCGGTAAAAGCCACACCAGGATCTCCCCAACCCAGGGCAACAGGAACAATCTTGAGGTGAGCCGTACTACTAATAGGTAAAAATTCTGTTAATCCTTGCACCATTCCTAGAATAACTGCTTGAAAAATATTCATTTGTGATAGCTGCTCAGAGGTGGAAACTGGGTCCAAAGGCAATGATTGGCCTACTTTGTCGTCTAAAGATATAAAAATTAGGGCGCTGACAATAACAGCAAATAAGAATTTCATTAAGTAGGGTTTGAAGTAGAACTATTAATCGATTATAGCATCAGAAGTATCACCACTTTTTTGAGTTTTGAGGAGTGGAAACTCTTTATTTCATAGGATTTTTGTTTATTATTAACTCTTCCTAAAAAATCCCCTAGGAGGGGATAAAATACCTGTTATTATCAAAGATGCCCCTGGAGGGGATAATAAATGTGATATGTTAAATTAGATAAACTTAAGTAAAAAATATTAAAAATATCTTGTTGAATAATACTTTGTTTGCTAAAGTCACAATGCTTTACCCAGAAAAATTTGGGACAAATTTATTTTTCGGCGTTGCTGAAAAAATTAGAATCAGCCAAAAATGGGCTGTGTTTTGTACTGCCATATTTCTAGTGTCAGTGCCAGTCTTTTTTCAAGCTCCAATGGTACGTCAACTACCTTGGTTAAGTTTGGCTATGACAGGCTTTTGGTTATGGCTAAGTTTAAAACTACTTAAAGATAGAGATACCCATATATGGGGCGATCTATTATTGGGATTTACTTGGAGTTGGTTCACAGGATCAATATACTGGGGTTGGCTACGACAGGAACCACTCCTCCATTTACCAGTTGAGGCGATATGTGTACCTTTTGCTTTATGGTGTTTGGCGCACAAAAGAGAAATGATAGGTAACTGTTTTTACCTTGGTTCTCTACTAGGTACAGCAGTTACAGATGGATACTTCTACATAACTGGTCTTATTCCTTATTGGCGACGATTAATGATAGTTGAACCAGATATGGCCTTAGAAGTATTCCAAGATGCTTTAACTCAAGTACGTACTTCCTGGGGAATAATTTGGATATTTGTTTTGGTGGGAATTCTATTGCTTTTTGGTCTTGTACCTTTGCAATCAAGCAAGTTATACTTTTGGACCTTTGGAGCAGCAGTATTAAGTACAATTTTAGTGGACAGTCTATTTCTATTAGCTGCTTGTTTAGCCTAATACTAAGTAATATAGTCAGAGGGGGTGCAGTAGAAGAAGAAAT
>NZ_JAAHGK010000451.1:0-5341 GCF_010672505.1 Okeania sp. SIO2B9
CTGTAAACCTTTCCCAGTAACACTTTCAATCTTGAGAGCCAACTGTTTTTTAGCAGAACTTTGTACTCTCCAGTTATTAATTATTAATTATTAATTGTTGAATGCCCATCTATATTTTTAAGTGCTGCTTCTAAATCCATAGTTAAGTTTTGTGCCTGCTTTTTCCCCGATCCATAAATATAATCATTTACAGATAAAGGAACACCAATACGAACCATAACATTACAACCACGGCGTGGAATAACTGGGTTGTAATTCAAAGATATAGGCACTATTTTAACACCAAGATTTTGTTGATAAGACTCAGCTTGTAATCCTATTCTAGCTAATCCTGTTTTGAGAGAATGAACTTGATTATCGCGATAAATTTTACCTTCAGGAAATATCACTAACATTTCCCTCTTTAACATTAATTCTACTCCATAGCGAAAACAAGAAACTGCCGGATTTTTTGGATTAAGAGGAAACCCGCCCAAATGTCTAATCAACCATCCTTGTAAACATTTCATTTCATCCATACTAACCATAAATCTTAGGTCTCGACCAGTCACTAATCTACCTGTAGTATAAGGTATGATTAACCCATCCCAACGAGAACGATGAGTGGGAGCTAAAATCACAGGTCCATCTTTCGGAATATTCTCTTTTCCAATAATATTTATTTTACGAAAATACAATGGCATTACTATATGATGACCTAAAAAATAAGATAAAGATGCTAACCAAGGAGAAATGCTAGAAGGTTTTGAGTTTACTGGAGAATGTAATTTCCTTAAAGAAGCTTGGATAAAGTCAAGATTTATCATAGTTTTTTTAGCTCAATCATCTAATTTAATTTCTTGACTCTAAGGTAAACTTTATTCCTGTTCTAGTGGCATCCTTAAATGACACTTCTTATACTGTCAGCTATAGAAATTAACACTTCAGTTATCATCTTTTTTATTTTTATCTGCCTATTTTATGTAAACATTCAGCTATTAGCAGTCAGCACTTCCCTGTGGGATGCTACGCAAACAGCAATCAGTAATCAATAATTACTTCTCAGGTTTGGCAAGGGAACACATGGCAGTAACTTTTTATTCAAAATCAATTTCAAAGGTTGCTTTTACCTTCCACAAAATTAGCTGAACTCCGCAGTTCCGACCTGATGCGGCTAGCTAATAGCTGGCTGCTGAATGCTGACTATTTTATAGTAGAAGGAAGAAGGCTTTAATTATCTAGAAGAGAAGAAAAAATTTTGTTTTATCTGAGTTTTAAACTTTTGATATCAAATCCGGTAGCATCTGTATAAAAGGGTGTATCTCATATTTGCAAAAATACTTTTTTCCTATATATTCCCTGTTCCCTATTCCCTGTTCCCTGTTCCCTAAAAGCGATAAATTTTTGGCTTTATTCAAAATTGAGATGCACCCGTATAAAATCTTTTGAAGTAGGAGTCAGGAATCAACCCACCCCTAACCCCTCCCAGGAGGGGAACTCAGGAGTCAAGAGGGAAAAAAATTTATAAAGATTTGGTAATGGTGAAGATGGAGAATGTTTTTATACCAAATTCAACGGATTTGATATGATATATCTTAATACCAAATCTCAAAAAGTTTGCTATATATCTTTGTAATGTGGAGATAGGGAGATGGGGAGTTAGGCAGTAGTTATATAGCAATCAAACATAGGATTACTATTCAGAAATGGTATAACCTTTCCTGAGACTGCTATATTTTCAAAGTTAATTTACTTTACTTAGATAAACACAAAAATTGCTCATTATCTGTCATTGTGGATAGCAGGTTTCACCACAAAATAATTCCCTTTCTTGTTTACCGAAGGTGAGCAAACCAAAACTGTAATTCTTGACGACAAACAGATTCCATTATTCCTCCCAATACAGCCAGACGATGATGAGAAAAAACACTATCTGGAAAATTAGCAACAGTTCGTATTGTGCCAGTTTTCGGATCGTCTGCTCCATAAACCAATAAACCTATTCTTGCCTGCAATATTGCCCCCGTACACATCGGGCAAGGTTCGAGATTAACGTAGAGAGTACATTTATTTAAGTGCCAATTCCGCAAAATTTGTCCCGCTTGTCGCAAAGCCAATATTTCTGCATGAGCAGTAGGGTCAAAATCTCGCTGCCGTCGGTTTTGAGCTTCTGCAATCAACTTGCCATCTGAGTTTACTATGACAGCTGCAACTGGTACTTCTCCAGCATTACCAGCAATTTTGGCCAATTCTAATACTCGACTCATCCACTTTTGATGGACTAGATAACTTGGATGGTCAATCATCTAAAATCTCCGATAAAACCTGACAGGATTTTAGCAATAGACTTGGGCTTAGACAATCTAGCAACTTGTTTATCTAACAATAGTGCAGGATAGCGGAAATAACTGACCAGACAAAATCCTAAAACAATTACAAATCAATACTTTTGACTTTTAACTTCCATGTAGTGGTACTAGGTCGTTGTTCACCTGGGACGGGAGAAAACTTAAATCCATCAACCATAGTACAACAAGAAAATACTAGTTCAATATAAGCAGGATGTTAAAGGATTGACTAAAAAACAGGTGGTATTACAGTAAATCGAAATAATAAGGTTTGAGATTAGTTAAATAAAGCTGTTAGATATCTAGTAACCTGGTGTACTGAAAACAAAATATCTATCAACTTCTAAAAATATGAGTAATCAGCCTTTGCAAATAAAATGGCAAATTGTTAAAGAGTATAGCGATATTCTTTACCACAAAACTGATGGAATTGCCAAAATAACTATTAATCGTCCCCACAAACGCAATGCTTTTCGTCCTAAAACTGTGTTTGAACTTTATGATGCTTTTGTTGATGCTCGTGAAGATCCAAATATTGGAGTAGTTTTATTTACAGGTGCTGGACCTCACACAGATGGTAAGTATGCTTTCTGTGCTGGTGGAGACCAAAGTGTAAGAGGTACAGCAGGTTATGTTGATGAGACTGGAGTACCACGACTGAATGTATTGGACTTACAACGCTTAATTCGTTCCATGCCCAAAGTTGTCATTGCTTTAGTTGCTGGATATGCTATTGGGGGGGGTCATGTTTTGCATATTATTTGTGACTTAACTATTGCTGCTGACAATGCAATTTTTGGTCAAACTGGACCTAAGGTAGGTAGTTTTGATGGTGGGTTTGGGGCAAGTTATTTAGCTAGAATAGTTGGTCAGAAAAAGGCACGAGAAATTTGGTTCCTCTGTCGGCAGTATACAGCTCAAGAAGCTTTGGAAATGGGCTTGGTTAACTGTGTTGTACCTATAGAGGAACTAGAAATAGAGGGCATTAACTGGGCTTCAGAAATTCTGGAAAAAAGCCCGATCGCTATTCGTTGTCTCAAAGCTGCTTTTAATGCTGACTGTGATGGGCAAGCTGGTCTACAAGAATTGGCTGGTAATGCTACTCTTCTTTACTACATGACAGAGGAAGGAGCTGAAGGTAAAAAAGCATTCCTAGAAAAACGACCTCCAGACTTTCGCAGATACCCTTGGTTACCTTAGAGATTGTTTGTCAAGAATTATAAAGTGTTTTTACTCCTCACCAATTCAGTATTTCAAAGCACAAAGTTTGGGATAAATAACCAAGTAGTTACAATTTAAAGAGCGTTCTTTTCCCTTACAAAACTTTACAAAAAGTCTCTTAGAGTCAGGATAAAAATGTAGCTTTTTTTGACATGGATAAGTTACTGAGACCTTAACTTATATTTCTCATAATAACTAACCCCAATTTTGTTAGTTAGTTGAGCTAAAAAAAATTGGAGACAAACCTTGTTCTTATAGATAGAAGGGTATCAAGTACCCTCTTGAAAGAAACAAGGCTTTTAACTTTCATTTTAGGTAAAACTAACTACTTCCAAATTTTGATCGATTTGCTGATTCCAGATAGCTATACTCTCAAGATTTTCCCAGGATTTATTGAAGGGAGATGAAGCTAACGAACAGGCTTTCCAATTACTTTCAACTGGTGTAGTTAACTTTTGACAAACACCACCACGTCTTCCTTCTGGTAAATAGTATCGGCAATTACGACAAACTAAAGTGGGTTTCATAAAAAATTTTCCTAAATTTAATTGAGTCTATCTTAATTATTTTGAATCCAAGAGACTCGTGGTTTTAATCTATTAAATCCATTGTGACACCTAGATTATGAATATCCCTATCAATTAAATAAAATTTATATTATTTTTATAATTACTTTATAAACAGAAACATTTATGCGAAATCTAGTACGTAAAAATGTATTAATTCATACATTATTTCGGTAAACTTGATAGGGATCAAGTTAAAAGATAAGTCAGATCGAAGTAAAATAGATAATATTTAAACCAAGTAATGGAAAATATTTTTGGCTTAAAGCCCATAAAGATAGACTCAAAAAACTATCAAAAATTTCTAGTCACCCACTTAATATAAAAATTAATGTTTTTGTCTTTTCAATTACATTTGAGGAGTTAAAATTATGAAATAATTAAAAATTAACTTGATGACCACTGTTTAGTGGCACAAATTGCACATACTGACCAACGTTGAATTTCTCCCGGGGGTGTAGGACATTGGCATTGAGGACATAGAGGTAAACCTTGAAAGCGGGTATTGATAGTTTTAGCCCAATTTTTAAATGTGGTTTGAGGACTTTGATTTTTATGAGTCGAGTCTTTCAAGGTTGCTTTTTGAGATTTAGGAATCATGCTAGGATGCTGTAGCCAATCATTTTTGTCAGTTTGTCTCGATTGATGAGATTGAATTGTATGCCAGTGAGCAGCAGAAAACCGGATATTGTTTAGAGGTGTGGGTAAAAAATGATTGAGCTTATCTAAAAGTTGGGACACCCGAAAACTAAGTTCTTGAGATAAAGCAGCACTAGATGTTGCTACATATAAAACTTTTCCCTCTATATATAGAGGCTTAGTTTGGGTAGCCATAACTCCTAAAACTTGTTCCCAACATTCCATCAGTTTCAGAAACTGTTGTTGTTGAGGCGATCGCTCCATAATTTGGAGATAGCCTAAAATCTGATTGAGAGATTGAAAATCCATAGTCGTTTTACAATAGTTGGGACATTCTATCTCAAATATAAAATTTATTGAGTCGGTAACAGGAGTTCTCAAATGAGTCAAAGTTCTTTGGTTAAGTCCACTAAAAGCTCTACAGACCAATTGAATCCCACTTTGCAAGCTGTAATGGACAGTTTAGATGTACAACTAGAAGCAGAATTAACAAGATATCGCAAGTACCGCAGGCGAACAGAACAATCACAAGTTTCTCAGCAAAATAGTAATAAACAAATTTATAAAACACCCGAATTAATTTCTGTA
>NZ_JAAHGK010000452.1:0-5335 GCF_010672505.1 Okeania sp. SIO2B9
CTGGTTATTACATCAAGAAATCCAGGGAAAACATTTAGAACCAGTGGGAATAAAAGTAGGCAACTATATTGTTGATTTGAATCCTTTAGATAAATTTATTCAGCCAATTGAGCGCAGATATTTAGAACAAGTAGCTTTACATTTATTGGATAATAATAGGTGATACAGAAGGAAAAATCTGGCTTTTTCTGAGTTTTAAGCTTTTGAGATGCCCTAACATTATTGTAACAATTGGTAATCAAAAATATATTGAGAACCTTGATCCATTTTGATGCGTAAATAACCTGCTGTATCCCAATACCATTTTCCACCATATTCAATACTATTTGTCCACACCCGAACTCGGGAATTTTCTAAGAATAAAACATTAGATTGAATTCCATCATTCCAACAAATAATTCCAACTACTCCACTATCTTGACTAATTAGTTTTTTCTGAATCCTGATTCTCTCAACTTTTCCCACAAACTGTCCGTTTTGACCAAAGGAAGTAACTTTTTTTCCATTTATATACCGAAGTTTTTGGCTGGATTTGCTTAAGTTGAAAGATGAAGATTTTTCAACAGAATTAATAACTGAAGATTCTTGTCTATAGTTTTTGCTTTCCGGTTCTTGGTAAGGATTTGGGTTATCATAAATTTCTTCTACAAGTTTGATAATTGGTGTCATTATTTCCATAATAGGAATAGCTGTTTGAGGAAAAATTATTGAGGTGCCCAGAAGTATCAGAAAAGTACCAATAATTTTATTGTCCATGATATTTTAACTTCTTTGTGAGTCCTAGGTTTCTATTTTTATCGAACTAAATAACTCTCATTTTGTAGATTTGAGGTGATTTTATAATTCAGTTTTTTTAAGTTATACTCAAAAATAGGCTGTTTTCCAGCAAGCATTTCAAATCAAGTTTTTCCCATCTATGCTTGAATATTTAAGACTTACTGGAAACAAAACCTTTTATATATTTAATGTGAATTGAGGCTAAGAAAAATTTCTATTTTTCTCCTGATAAATAATATATAAAACTATCCTCAAGTCAGATTTTTGATTGTAATTTGTTGTTCTACTTATTACTCTGTAAAGTTGATGGAATTTTATTCAAAATAATAGGGAAATTCCATGGAACTTCCCTACTACAAAGATTTGATTTTCCTATTATTGAGATGTCAAATTAAAACCGCAAAATTTCTCTACTAAAATCATCAGGAATCGGCTCAATTTCCCAGATTAAACCTTCCCCTGGTTCTAAAATTACATCTACATATAGCTTTTCTACAGCATGGGTAGATACAGCTTCATTATTTTCAAAATTTTCTCCATACTCTGTCAATAATCGCAACTTAAAGCCTGCCGGAATTAAACCTCCCACAGCTATATTTTGCAGTTCAAATCGCCAGATAATTTCACCATCTTTCACTCGACTAATTACCCGCAAAATAAAATATTGTCCGGCAATTTTGAGTTGTTTGGATAAAAAATTATCTGTGGGAATTTCTAATTCTTTTGTGCCTACTTCCTTGTCAAATGCTAAATCTGTTTTTTTGTTGCGTAATAGCCAACCAATTTGTTCAGCTAGTTCGTTAATTCCTTGTTTGAGCAATTCTAAAACATTTATTTCTAATACTTCTGACTCATTTTGCAGTTTTAATTCTTCTAAAATTGCAAATAAATTATCTAGAGGTTGTAGTTTTTCCAGAGGAATAGTTTCTGGTAAATTATCCACATTTTTTACAGGGAAATATCCTAAAACTTTAGCTTTATCCAAAACTTGCTCGAACTGCACCGCTACAAAACCAATGATATTGTCTGGTACATCGGGAGGTACAGAAAATTCTGTTTTTCCAGGCAAAATTGGAATACAAAAAATCTCTTGTTTTCTACTACTAAGTCTGTGGCATTTAACACTCCACTCAGAATTGGATTTAAACTTTTAACCTGTTGTAAATCTGTAGAAAAATCTAACCATTTCAATAAATTATTAACAGCCTTAACAGCAAGAATATTAAAATAAGTTTGTTTGCCAATTTCTGGGTTAGATTGTTCGGCAGCTACACTGGCAGCTTGTTGATGTGTTTCAGCATCTAAAGTTACAAAAACTGGTTGTAATTCTGTTCTATTTATCATTGTCATTTTCTCCTAATATTTCTTGGATTTTTTGTGCAAATAGTTTGGTGTACTTGTCGAAATTCTGCTCAATATCCTGATTAATTTCCTCAAATATACTCTCATCATGTCTGCGCCAATAGGTTTTGAGAGTTTGATATTTAATATCATGTTCCTTAGCAAAACTTGTCCAATTATTTTTATTCTCCGGTTCAGAAAGATTGGTTATTTTTTTGCTTTTTCTGATGTATTTTCCTTTTTGCTTATCAACAATAATCCAGTCCTCTTTTACTGTTACTTTGTCACCTGCATTGCTCAAATAAAAATACTGAATTATTGTTTGGGCGTTACATTCTGGATATCCTTTGGGATGAAATTTCTGTAATTTTCCTTCTGGATCGTTCTCAATGTAAAGTTCTAAAATTAGACCTTTTCTTTGAGTTTTATGATTTTGTATATGGGTAATATAAGTCTCAAAACCATCTGATGTAGAAATATTAAATCCTTCATTAGCTAATAAGTCTATCCAATTTTATTTTTGCTATTCACCTACTGGAGTATCGAGACTAATATCTTGATTCGTCTTGCGGTATAAGTCAAGAATGTCATATTTTAAATATCCATTTATCCACATTACATAACGCTGTCGTACCAGTAGAGGTGAATTTTGAATAAGATCAATTCTCCATCTTTTTTTGTATTCCTGGAAAAACTTATCAATATTGTGTTTTACAGAGAATAAAGTGTTATTAACTGCGTGTAAATAATCTGGATGTTTGTCTTGACAAATTCCTGGCAATTTGGGAGTAATATTTAGTAAACTGTCAATGGTTTGGTTTCTTTGGTCTCCCCTTTGGTTTTTGATGTCGATTAATAGTTGTTTGACTTTTGCATCTTTGTCCATAATTTTATTTTCATAGAATATTAGGGTTTGAGTGTCTCTATATTTAATTTCGATATCTCTTGGAAAAGTTATTCATAATTTGAGTTTCATGGAATATTCAAGTTTGAGTGTCTCTATAGTTAATGTCGATATCCTTGGGAAAAATTATTCATATTTAGAGGAGTTAAGCGTAGGTTGGGTTGAGGGACTCCGAAACCCAACACCAAATAATTAATTGAGTAGACCACAAAGTTGTATGCAACGTCCCTACAAGGTTATCATTTTTTTTATGTGGTTCACTGACCTAAAAACTTCTGTAAATTGTAGCTGTCTAATGCAATCTACTATTAATTATTAATTGGGAGAAAAAAATACTGTAACGAGCTTTTTTTAATTTCGTATTAGAGGTGAAAAATGGTACAGGTAAAAAATCAACTCACATTACAAGAATTTATCGAACTTCCACCAGGAGAGGGAGATATTACTTATGAATTTATTGATGGAATAGCAGTAGCAAAAATGTCGCCAAAAAAATTTCATTCTAAACTGACTCGTGCATTACTTTATTTAATTGATGAATGGTGTCAAGGTAAGGGAGAAGTCTACCCAGAATTGGCAGTTAAATTAATCAGAAAAGGAAAAGATTGGATGCCTGTTCCAGAATTATTATATCTTGCTGCCGAACGTTTTCCTGAAGATTGGGAAGAAGATGTTGCTTGTTCTGTACCGCCAGATTTAGTAATAGAAATTATTTCTCCCGGTCAAACTTATGGTCAACTTAATGCTAAAGCTAAAGATTATTTAGATGCAGGTGTATTAAGAGTATGGGTTATTGATAGTAAAGCTCAGAGTATTACAGTTTTTTATCCAGATGCACCGCCACAAACTTATATGGGAGATACTCTACTGATAGATTCTTTATTTGGAGGATTGGAGTTAACTGCTGAACAAGTATTTAAAAAAGCAGGAATTAGTAATACAATTGTTCCCAATCTTTAGAAAAGATTCATTTATATCTAGAAAAAAAGTTCAGTATCGTTGCTAGAATATTTACTATAATTTCTGGCTTGAAAAGGATAAAAACTACTATGAAATTTGTTATTCGATATCTCTGGAAAAAGTTATTCATATTCAGAGGAGTCAGGCGTAGGTTGGGTTGACCTTAAGGAAACCCAACACAAATTTATAGTTGTTGGGTTGCGCTGTCGCTTTTCATGTCGGCGACAGCCGAAACCCAGCCTACACCTCTTGTAAGTAGAGTTGCTAAAATATTTACTATAATTCCTGATTGTTAAAGGGAGAAAAAATACTATGAAATTTGTTAGTCCTAAGATCGATTATGCTTTTAAAAAAATATTCGGTTCCCAACAAAGTCAAGATATCTTAATCAGTTTTCTCAATGCGATTATTTATGGGGGAGAAAAAATTATTCAGTCTTTGACAATTGTTAATCCTTTTAATCCTGGTCAATTGCTCAGTTTAAAAGATACATATTTAGATGTTAAAGCTGTTTTAGTAGATGGTTCTATTGTAGTGATTGAAATGCAGGTTGCTAGAATGGCTGGTTTTAATAAACGAGTAGCTTATAACCTAGCTAAAGCTTATGCAAATCAATTAGAAACAGGAGAAGATTATCTTCTACTTAATCCAGCTATAGCGGTAACAATTACAGATTTTATCCTATTCCCAAATACTGAGGATGTGATTAATCAATTTGTCTTTCAGGAGAAGACTAAAAAGTTTGAATGTCTGGCAGACCAATTGCAGCTAATTTTTGTAGAATTGCCGAAATTTCAGAAAGCTTTGTCTGAGTTAAATAGTTTGAGTGATAAGTGGATTTATTTTCTGAAAGAGGCTACTCATTTGGATAGTATTCCAGAGAATTTAGGAGAAGTTTCGGAAATAGGAAAGGCTTTAAATATTGCTAATAAAATTAACATGACAGCGGAAGAATTAGATATAGTTGAGCGCCGAGGAATAGCAATGCAAGATGAGAGAGGACGGATAACTTATGCCGAACAACAAGGTAGATTGCAATTAATAATGCGTCAACTTAAAAAGCGTTTTGGAGAAATTCCAGAGGCAATAATTAGTCAAATTGAGGATTTATCTGTTGAAAATTTGGATGATTTAGGAGAAGATTTTTTAGACTTCAATAGTTTGGAAGATTTGTTGAATTGGTTGCAGGATAGATCATAGACCACAGTAGGGACGTTCTATGGAATGTCCCTAAATGGCTTTAGGAGCGATCGCTCAATTAGTAGCGCCAAACAGATACTAACATTACATCAAAATGATATCTTCCAATGGCGGTACTTCCGGTCCATCCGGGGCCACATAACCCGGATCTTC
>NZ_JAAHGK010000453.1:0-5333 GCF_010672505.1 Okeania sp. SIO2B9
TGCACAAATCTGTAATTCTAACCAATTTTCTTCCGATTGATTCAATTTTCTAGTTACTTGGAGAATACTACCATCACCAACTGTACCTTTAACTGTCTTATTTGTTGTATTATTTAGTAATTCAATTGGTTCATGTAAGCTTTCGCGATCATGACCGCCATGACTAATCAATATAAATGAACCTATATCCAAAGATAAACTAGGAGAAAATATAGAATTTGTTTGTTGACTAGGGTTTTTCGTATTTCCTGCAAAAGTATTATTCTTTGGAGAGCTTACATCCAATGGCTGTGTTATTTTTTTTTGCTCTGTTAATCCTTTTACTAAAGGACTTAAAAAATATGCCAATATTCCACCTAATACCAGAAGTATCAGAATTCCTGACAAGTAAAACCACCCACTTTTATATTCTGAGTCATATGGAAAATTTTTGGGTTTATTGTCGAAAAATTGATTATCTGATGAATTAAATTCCGAATTTTTTCGTGATTTTTCTACTTTTAAATGCTGAACTTTTACAGGTGGAACAGACAATTCTGTTATCTGACCTTTATCAGTTACTTGATAATACACTAAAGCTACTGTTACATTATCATGACCATTTGTGGCGTTAGCAATTTCTATTAATCTATCTCTCACTGTAGCTAGATTTGTTTTCCCTTCTAGCAATGGTAATATTTCTGTTTGCCAATATTGTTCTACTCGATTTTTATCGCTTAAACCATCAGAACAAATCAAGAAAATACTATCTTCATCTATTGGAAAACGTTGTACAGTTGGATGTAAACTTGTTGAGGCCGTAATACCCAAAGCTTGTACTAGAGCACCTGATGCAATTTGGTTGACGGCATCTTGATATAAAGAGTAGCCTAATCTGACTTGACGAGTCGCAACATCATCATCTAGAGTTACTTGATAGCATCGAGTCGGAGTAATCCAGTAAGCACGACTATCTCCTACATGAGTGATGTAGAGTTCGTGTAGATGGGCGAGTGCCATAACTAGAGTTGTTCCCATCCGTTGACGACCTTGGCGTTGCTCGTTATCATTACGCTCATAAATGGCATCATTAGCGGCATAAGCAGATTCTTCTAATTTTGTAATTATAGTCAGAGGATCGCCATCTTCAGGTATGTTCTGTAATCTTTGGCACAAAACTTTAATTGCTAACTCTGATGCTTCTTCTCCTCCTTCTTGACCACCAATACCATCGCAGACCATAGCTACTGTTTTATAACTCGGTGGATAGCTAATGGCTGTTTTGCTGGGTGGGTAACAAGCATCTTCATTGTTAGAACGATTAGGTCCGGTATCTGTAGCAGTGGCAATGTTAATTTTTCTAATTTGCGATCGCCCCAATAATTCCAGAGCTTGATCTAGTTGTACTATAACCTGATCGGCATTGTAGACTTCACCTGCAATCATTTGGTGAAACAGTTGTTTCAAGAATTTTTCTACTGCTGGATGAGCATTGCTTGCCCATTTCTGCCAGAATCTACCTAAGTGCTGCAATGTCAAAGATTTTTGATCTGCCTGTAGCTCTAATAAGCGTACTAATTGTCCTTCTACCCGCAGATTTTCTGAATTTAGCAAACTAGAAGCTACTTTTTGCACATTCAACGGTTGCCAAAGTTGAGCTATTTGCCATAACCAATTTAACTGTCGCATTGCTGTAGCATGTTTCCATGATGTAGCTATTTTTGGCATTAAGCTTCCTGAATTGGAATTAATTGGCCCTGCTTCTAAAAGCCAAATTTTTCGAGTCCCTTTTTTTTCTGTTACTGATATAATTCCAAAAACTTGAGGAATATGAAGTCTATAGGGAAATAATCTTAAATATGGTTCTATTTTTCCCGGAATTTCTTCGGGCATCTGGGGCGTTTTTTCTGGTTGAGTATCCATTAGTATTCGATCGTCTTGAACTTGATAACGATCTACTATTATTTCTCCTGGCCGATAGGTTTTTATCCCTTCACCTATAACCCACAGGTAGTGTTTTGGCATAGTGTTTTGCATCAGGGCTCCTCGCAGCTTTCGGCCATTTCTTTGATCGGTTAGATTTATCTTTAATTATTTATGCTAGTTGAATTAGGTCTTTGTTCTTGATTTTTCAGCATAATTTCAATATCTATCTAAAAATATCTAATTCCTAAACTGTTTTACTGATAAAACTATAAATATTATCTTGATTGTCAGTTGTACTAAGTTAATTTTATCATATATTGTTTTTAATCATGTGACGTGATTCATGTCTAAATTTTCTGATTCTAATGCTCTTAGTAATTTTACCAATCAAGAAACTAATTACAAACAGCCACTTCCTCAGTATAGATATAGATTAGCTGTTAACTCAACTTAAACATTCTCATGAATTATATTATAAAATGTTTAATATGGAAATTTTTGCTTTAGTCGAAACTCTAGAGCAATTTTTTCCTGATACTTGGAGTCAGTCAATTTATGGCCAATTGTCAGGTATCTATGAAGCAATTTTTACAACATTATCAAAGTATCTAATCCGATAACAGTGATGTTATCAGATTATTATCAGGACTTACGCAAATTGATTTTTAAACCACTATCTGTAGGGGCGAATGGTATTCGCCGTCGCTATATGTATAGTCTCTGCGTAAGTCCCGATTGATTATATTAGAGATTAAATTTTAATATCCTATTGAGCTTCAGGGTCAATGTCTACTCTTGGTAGTCCTAGGCTATAGTTATTGACACGACTACCAAGATTATAGCTAATTTGACCTGATTGTAATAGCGATCGCACAAAATGCTCTAAATCGGAACCTATACGACGTAGGTTGTATTCAGTTAAATCTTCCCCACTACAAGATTCTACCAGATCGTCAAACTTTCTGTAAATCTGCTGCACGGCAGTATCATTCCAGTTAAGTTCGTTATCGGGGTCGATATCGAGGGTTAATACCTGATCATCAGGAACAAGTTCATTGTCTTCTATAACTCCGGCAAAAATACGAATATGTCTAGTTGTTGACTTTAATAGCATGAGTAATTTTCTCTCTATGACTTTTTGTTAAATTCTATCGTAAGTATTGAAGTATCAAATTACTTAACTTTATGGGTTAAAAAATTCTCACGGAAAAATATTCAGATAATTCACGCTAAAACACTATATTAATAGGATTAAAGCTATAGTGCTACGCTATATTTAGTGTTTATAACTAAAAAATTTGTAACAGCATTTCTGAATAGTAATGCTATGTTTGATTACCGTCTCCCTATCTCTCTATCTCCCTATCTCCCCATGAGTTACAGCGGTTTTCATATTGATCAACCACATCGTCACAATCAAAATCCTGTAGGGACGTTCCAGAACGTCCTTACTGTGGTCTACTTAAATGAAAAGCGCTGTAAAGATAAATAGTAAACTTTTTGAGATTTGGTATAACATCAAGTTCGCTAAATTCGGTATAAAAAAATGTTCCATCACAAGCGCCATTGCCAAATCTTTCTCGATATTCCCCTCCTGGGAGGGGGAGGGGCGAGGGGTGGGTCTCCATCTCCCCATTTCCCTATTTCCCGATCTCCCCTACTCCCCTACTCCCCTACTCCCATTCTGGACCCATTAACTTACCTCTTAATTGCCATTTACCTAACTTGGGGTCATCAACTTCTAGTAACCCACTGTATAACTCTTGTTTGGTGTATGGACTATCTAAAACAGGCCAATTTTTTAAAATTCTTTTTTCCCCATTAACTACTGCGTCCCCAATAGCACCATCTTGCTTATATGTCATAACTATGCGATCGCCAGCTAAACTCAAATAACTTAAACGCCCTTGACTCTCCCATTCCCTATCATCAACGAGAGTTTTATCCAAGGCCTGTTTTAAACTTTCAAAATCTCCAATATCAGCTACTCTTGCTACATCAGTAACCCAAGCTGTCCTTTTTCCTTTAGCAACCATTGCTTGATATTCTTTATATTTCCGAGATAATGGTTGTAAACTTACCTCTGCTGCCCAAGGTCGAGCACATAGCCAAATATTTTCAATGCGCCAAATATACCAATTTTTATATTTTCTCGGTTCGCCATAACGCTTTGGCAAAACTAAATGCGACTGTGCTGGCACTCCTGCTTGCAAATCTCGATCGCTGAGAATTAACTGAAATATTACTGCTCCCTGTTGTTGAACATATTGATCGCCGGGACTACGTCCAGTTGCTCGGGGTCCATGATAAGTGCCACCTAAACCTACTACTGCGTTATTAATGCCTTCAGGGTCGCGCACTACTAACTTATAAGTAGTATATTGTGCACTAATTGTACCCTCGACTTGATAACTGCGAGTAGGCTCTAATAAAGTTCCTAAACTATAGTCCTCAGTTATATAGAATTTTTCCCATAAGCGGTTTCCTTGAGAGTAACTATAGTAAATTGGATGACTTGCTCTGAGCTGAAATGGTAATGGCACTTGTTTACGAGCGAGTGCCCTCAGATGTTCTGGAGGACGATATGTGCTTAGAGCTGCTGGCAATGCTAACCTAGCAGTACCATTTCTCATCTTTTCTGCAGCTTCAGTGCCTTCTCCCCACCACATCCATGCTACTGCACCTAACTCAGTATTCCAGGTACTGCGATCGAAACCACGACTTTCTGCACCTCCAGCAGTCCCCCAACTTAGTCTTAGTGCCATATTAGTTGCATACCAATCTAATAAACCTTTTGCCAGTTTTTTCAATTCTGGGTCGCGAGCAAAATCATATAGATTGAGTAATCCACCAATACTATATCCATAATAAGTGGAAGAATGAAATTCTCCTTGTCCAATAGTTAAAAACTTATTCAGCTCTGCTCGCAACCATGCCTCATTTGTGGCTTCACTTGCAGGGTCTTCTACAGGCCAACCACTTCCATCCATCAACGCTAAACCAGATGCACGTTGCATAAACATATGATTTTCTGTTCCAGTTTTTATCCAGTTGAAAACTTTCGGTCGTTGTAGTTGATTTTTGTAAGATGCTAATACATCAGATGGCATTTTATCTCTAAATAAAAAGAAAATTCGCACATCTAGATAACTACGGAAGTGATAAAGGCTTGGTTTATCTTTATCTAGTTGGAATAAAATTTTCCAGGTTTTTTCTTGATTATAAAGTTCTCCTATTTGTGTATCTTCTAAACTTAATCTGGCTAAAATTACTGGCAGTAGATATTTATGAGGGTCTCCAATTTTTCTTGGTCTCCACCAACTATCTAGTTCTTTTAAGTCTACGGCTGCTAGTTTCTTACGAATTGCCAAATACTGTAGAAGAAGAAAGTAAATTTCAAGCAAGAAGTTTGGCAATTCGTAAGAAAC
>NZ_JAAHGK010000454.1:0-5327 GCF_010672505.1 Okeania sp. SIO2B9
TCTGCTATCCTAGATAACTAAAGCCTCCTGCCTCCTGCCTTCCTTCCACCAAAGTCTAATTATTCAAACGGACATGATATAAGTTGATCGCTCTCACTCACATTAGGATTAGTTTGTAAATAATCATATACCTGTTGACAAGTTTCTATCAACAAATTATCCAGATTCAAATTCCATAAAATAATCTTGCCATCAGAAGCAGCAGAAACTAACACTTTGCCATCAGGACTAAAACTCACACTTAAAACATTAGCCTCATGAGTATTCAAACTTTTGAGCAAAGTACCTTCAAAATGCCAAATTCTCAATATCCCATCTGTACTACCAGAAACCAATTTGTCGAGAGTTCAATACAAAACAAAATTCACCTGCTTTAATCCCTTGATCAAGCTCTTCATCAGCCTTTTGTCTGACATAACTAGAAGCATCATCGGGTAAACAGCCACCTAAATAATATTGGTAATTATTCATAAAAAAAATTAGGTGATAGCTACTGTTTTCCTATTTTTTTGTCAGATTTTTTTTACTAAAACTATCTCTATAACCCGTATAATATTAATCGAAACCAATTAATTAACTGATAATCATCTCACAAAAGTTGAATTGAAAATGTCTACAAATCTCTGGACTCATCGTCATATTTTATCTCTAGCAGAATTTACACCCAATGAATATAATATTGTACTACAAACAGCAGCTAGTTTTCAAGAAGTTTTAGGTCGCCGGATGAAGAAAGTACCTGCATTACAAGGTCTAGTAGTAGCAAATTTATTCTTTGAACCTTCTACACGCACCCGCAATAGTTTTGAACTAGCTGCTAAACGTTTGTCTGCGGATACTCTAAATTTTGCTCCTGGTACTTCTTCTTTGAGCAAAGGAGAAACTATTCTGGATACAGCAATGACCTATCTCGCAATGGGCACAGATATGATGGTCATTCGACATCGTGATGCTGGAGTTCCCGCAGCGATCGCTTCGGAAATGGATCGCAATGGTTCTGGAGTGCGAATTCTGAATGCTGGAGATGGTCAACATGAACACCCTTCTCAAGCTTTACTTGACCTATTTACTATCTGTATGTTGTTAGACTCAACTCAACCTAGAATAGAACTTTTAGAAGGAAAAAAAATTGCTATTGTGGGAGATATTCTCCACTCTAGAGTAGCACGATCTAATATTTGGAGTTTGACGGCTTCTGGTGCCGAAGTACATTTAGCTGGAACACCTACTTTACTACCTAAATATTTCGCCGAATTTGGCAAAAATAGACCGAGTAAATTATTTGTACATTGGGATATTAAACCAGCTCTAGAAAAAGCTGATTTTGTAATGACCCTACGTCTCCAAAAAGAAAGGATGAGCGAATCTTTATTACCTAGTTTACGAGAATATCATCAATTATTTGGTATTACACGCGATCGCCTCAAACTTTGTCAACCAGGAGTCAAATTATTACATCCTGGACCTGTTAACCGAGGAGTAGAAATTAGTTCTGACTTAATGGATGACCCTGAGTTAAGTTTAATTTCTCAACAAGTCACCAGTGGTATTGCTGTACGAATGGCTTTACTATATCTTTTAGGTGGAAGCAAAACAGAATCTTGAATATAGTTAAGTATTATATTGGTGAGGTACAAAATTACAGATTTTAGAGAATAAGGAATAAGCAACACAAAGAGGAGAAATAAATGTGTACCATTCTCTAAAAAATGCCATAATATAGCAGCAATATTTTCTTTTTGCAGAAAGGCACTTTATCGATTTTTTGAATTATGCTTCAGTTGATAAATACCAATATAGACTGCTGAATATAAACAATTATACTTAAATTATTTTAAATAGAATTACTTTATTTAAACAAGCAAAAATATATAAAAAAATAAAAATTGAAGCATTAAATAACTCCTGATTTTTCCTGAACATATATATACTTTGCTACGTTCGATATAATCTTTAACATGAGTGGAAACCAATTATTAACAATACTATGAATTCTAGTTTAAAAGTACCTTTATCTACCAAACTCAAACCAGAACAAAATCATTTTGCTATTACTATAGCTCCTTTATCTATTGCTGAAATCTACACTTTAGCGGATAATCCTGCTAATGGTGCTGTAGTAGTAATGAGCGGAATGGTTCGCAATCAAACAGACGGCAAATCTGTAGTGGCCTTAGAATATCAAGCATATCAACCTATGGCCATCAAAGTTTTTGAGCAAATCTCTACAGAAATTCGTAGTCAATGGCCAGAAGTCGAGACCGTGGTCATTCATCATCGAGTGGGACGTTTAAAAATTGGTGAAATAAGTGTTTTAGTGGCTGTCGGATGTCCACACCGTTCAGAAGCTTTTGAAGCTTCTCGTTATGGCATTGATACTTTGAAACATACAGCCCCTATATGGAAAAAAGAACATTGGGCCGATGGGTCAAGTAGTTGGGTCAGTATTGGAGCTTGTGAAGAGCAATAGAGATAGTAGAGTCAGGAATTGGGAGTAGAATCAATTTAAATAAAGAAAAAAAAGGAAGTCGAGAAAAAGTTATTTAACAAATTTCCTGATCGCTACTATCCCACATTCGGTACGTCAATTTGTAACATCAAAAGTAGTATACATTTTTGATTGTTGGTAAATATTTATACAGTATAAATTACTTCTCAAAAGTTAAATTCTCAGGAAAATATTAAGCATAAATACTTACTGAATTATTAATTCCTATTAACGACTATAATTTTTTTTCTTACTTTTGACTTTTGAATTTTGACTTTTGAATTTTGACTGTGGATAATTGGGAACTCTAGAAAAAATTTCTCGTCTAATTGGAACTAGAGCTAAATAACAAAATTATTGAGCCAGTTCCGCTGATGAATCAATATATATTTGTACCCTGGTCTAAGGTTGAACAAACCCTTTCGCAAGTGGAATTGCCACCTGAAAAACTCTCTAACTACGATCTAGTACTGCGCTGCCAACAAGGTCATCGCCCAGATCGTGCAATCTTTGCAGAACTTCTACATCGATACCAACTCCATGTAGATAAAATTTTGTATCATTTAGCCCCTGAATGGCAAGACCGCTCAGATTTGGCTCAAGAGGTTTGGATTCGTGTATACCGTAACATTAAAAGATTACAAGAGCCAGTAAAGTTTAAGAGTTGGCTCAGTCGTATCACAACTAACCTGTTTTATGATGAGTTACGGAAACGAAAACGAGTTACCCCTCCTCTATCTTTAGACGCTCCTCTGACTTTAGATGATGGTATGATAGATTGGGAGATTGCGACAAATACTCCAGGGCCAGAAGAAGAGTTAAGTACACAAGAATTTTATGATTATCTGAGGGATGCAATCTCTCAACTACCAGAAGTATTTAGGGTAACTATTGTCTTGAGAGAAATAGAAGGTTTATCTTATGAAGAAATTGCAGAAATTACTGGAGTTTCTCTAGGTACTGTCAAATCAAGAATTGCTAGAGCTAGGCAAAGATTACAATTACAACTCCAAAAATATCTAGATATTTGAATGATATACATATAATAAGTAATTTGATTTTGAGTAGAAATTTAGTCAAAATAAATCTCTAAATATTAATCAAATTTAATCGAGTAAAACAAAAATAATTCAATTAGCTTTTCTGAGAAAATATCAAAATTTTATGTAGCGTTGACTATGAATAAAAATGTTAATTCAAATAACTTAGATAATCAAATTCAGGGTGAAAAAAAATGATGGAACAAGAAAGGTTTGAATTAGTAAGTGCATATTTAGATGGTGAAGTAACTCCATCACAACGTAGAGAAGCAGAACTTCTACTTGCTACAGATCCAGTGGCAAAACACCTCTATCAAAGACTACTACAACTACATTCTGAATTCCAAAGGATACCAGTACCTCCAAAAGTAGAACCTGTGGAGATAATGGTTGATCGAGTATTTGATAAAATCGACCGTAGATCAAAACGGAAATTTGTCTTAGGTGGTACTGCTATTGCGGCTCTATGTATAGCATTTATATCGGGAATAATCTCAAATAGTCGGACTAATATTCTGCAGCTAGCTGAACATTCTAATTCTGAAACTGTACAAATTGCTTTAAATGAGCCTGTAATAGAAATAGTGAATCCTAATAATGTGATGTTAACTATAAACGATCCAGTACTTAAAATTCCTCAACCTCCAATTTCACCAGTGAAAAATCAATAATAAGATTGTAAAATTACAAGTAGTTAGCAAATTATATTCCTTTAATATGACTATATTTATTTATAAATTTTATTATACTTGGAAGTGGAAAGGTTTATCAAAATAATTGGGTTATTCACCACGCCTTTTAAGGCGAAATATTTTTGTAGGGTTACTCAAAATCCCCTACTTCCCCTCCTGGGAGGGGGAGGGGCGAGGAGTGGGTTAACTTCTGACTTCTGACTTCTGTACGTCGCCAATCCGACGGCTCCCCTATCTGACTTCGTCAATGGTTTGTCCAAAATCCACTAGGCAGTAATTTACCACCAAATAAATTAACCTTTTCTGGTAACATTAAGTAGCTCCAGACAGTCCATAAGTATTCTCCATTAATTCCAAAAGTATCAATTTTTTGTCTCTGGTACTCGTTTTCTGTTGGATGACGTTCAGGATGATAATCCTCTAATCGATCCAAATCTAGCAAAACGTCTGGATTTGTGAATGATAAGATAAATCCATATACATTCATATCTCCTCTAGTCATCGCTGGATAGCCAAAAGATAGTTCATACAATAGACCATTAGTTATTGCCGGAAAAGCATCCACAACATATTCAGCACAATAGGATTTGTAGTTTACCTCTCCTGGTTTAAGAGTACCGTAGACAAAGACTTGAAGATATTCCACATAATTACTTCTCAAGAAATTACCTTCTAAAGACAAGTAAAAACTACCAGATGCTGTGTAAAACAATCTATCTATTAGTTACATATCGAAGCTACTGAAACGGCATTTGCTGTTGAGTACTACGAATACTCTATAATATAATAGTAAGGTTAAACTTAAATAGAGTTTATGCTAAGACCACAAAAATTAATCAATCGTAATTCTTAATATCTGATTAAATGATTTTAGTAGTAAATATGATGGCTTTTCTACTCCCCCAGTTAACTTTAGGCGCTTTTTTACCAGAGCTACCACTTGATAGTTTATTTTCTACCCAAGGAATAATGGTAATGCTTACCTAACACACCACCCTCTGCACAAGAAGGTACCATTCCTGGAGGCGGGGGTTCGGGGTAAAGGTCGCGGTAGTTAGGTCCACCCTCATAATTAAAGACAGTTGCCTGACCCTCAAAACGGAAAAT
>NZ_JAAHGK010000455.1:0-5322 GCF_010672505.1 Okeania sp. SIO2B9
TAATCAAATTACCCAAAGAATATATAATAGGTTGCCCCTTATAAATTTCTGCCCCCTGCAATACCTTAGGATGATGTCCTACAACTAAATCAGCACCTTGATCGATTGTTGACCTAGCTATATCCATTTGCCAGTCTCCAGGATATTCTGATAATTTTACTCCCCAGTGATAGTTAACAATAATCCAGTCTACCTGCTTTCTCAGAATTTGAATATCTGTAGCTATCTGGTCTTTATGGCGACTGTTAACTCCTACTATCCCAGCATTTGGTTGAAGATCTGTATCATCATAGCTGAGGTAGGCAATCTTTTGGCCTTTAACCTTAATAATCTTGGGTTTTCTGGCCTCATCTTTTGTTTTGCCCGCTCCTACAGAGTGAATATTTGCCTGCTCTAGAATATCTATTGTTTCAACTAAGCTTTGTTGGTTATTGGCCTTATTCTGGTCGTTGGCCAAATTCACTAGATCCACTCCTCCAGAAGTCAAGACATTGACATAGTTAGAATCTACTGCTAGTTTATTCTGACTGTTTGTACTATTGATGGTAGAACGAGTCAGAGGATTTTCCAGATTAACCATTGCCAGATCAGCTTTTCTATACTCATCCATTTTGGCAAAAGGTAACTTATAATCCTCTTTTACTACATCAGAAACTGGATGAGATAAATTGACATCTCCACCAAACATTAAGGTAACCGTAGGGTCGTTTGGGTTTGTGAGTTTTATATTATTAATTACTCGTACTTTTCCAGCAGCAGTTTCCACTGATGAAATTGAATTTCGCACTAGCACTTCATAATAACTTACCCAACAACCCAATATAAAGGTAGCCACCACTGAACCTATTAATATGAAAGAGCGGAATATTTGAAATTTAAAATTATTACTTTTGGTGGGAATATTAGATTGATTATTTAATGTTCTTTTTAGTGGAATTCTAACAGATTGTTTCCATAGGATATTGGGTGAACCCCTAAAACGTCCTATAATGTTTACTCTTTCTAGCAAAGGAGAATTCAGTTGATAAAGTTGCTGACAAATAAACTTGATTAATTTCTCTGTTGGAGGTTCCTTCTGAAACTCTACTAAAACTTGTAAATATCCAGTGGTTTCTTTAGCTACACGAGCTGATATCCCTTGAGGTTTTAATTCTTTATTTATCCAGTAACTAATCGCCTTAAAATCACCGGATCGTGCTAATTCTAAAAGAGATGGTGGAGTTAAAGTAGGTGTGTAAGTCATATTTTAACCTAATAGTTAAAGCTTTCAGATAGTAGGTACAAAAGTTTGAAAAAATCAACAATACTGTATTTTATCTAAACAAATATGTCATCCTGACTCCGGTTGTAAGTTTTGCCTAAGTCTGTATCAGTAAAATTGACATACGTTAAGCAACAATTTTAATATTTATGACAAAAATTATCTGTAGTTTAGTATGGAAGTCAAAAAAAAATATTTTAAAGAATTAAATCAGGAAGATACTGAAAGATATAAATAATATAGGTAGTCCTAAATATGTAAGGATAGAAGGAAAATATCCAGAATATAGTGTGTTAATCTGATGTCAATAATATTATATCTTGTCCCAACTGTACCTCAAACCAGATTGTCAAGAACGGTAAAATTCACGGTTGGCAAGCAAAACTTTAGATGCCGAGACTTTGGCCGACAATTTGTCCAAAATCCCCAAGGAGGAGATGACTAACCAAGAAATTAAAGAGTTTATCAATCAACTCTTGCAAGAATTGCTACCCTTAGCTGCTATTGCTCGCTTCACGGGAGTCTCTTAGCCTTGGTTACAAAGATATGTGAATCACCTTGACCAAATAGTACCCATACAGGTAGAAGTGGGAGTCAAAAAAAGGACATATGACCATCCAATGTGATGATATGTGGTCATTCGTTGGACATAAAGGAAAAAAGCAATGGGTTTGGTTAGCTATAGATTTTGTGACTCGAGATATTGTAGGAGTGTATATCGACTCCCAAGGTATTGAGAGGGCAGAAGGATTATGACGTTCGCGAAGCGTGGCGGAGTGCCCTATTACACATATGGTAAAAATCAAAAATCAAATCAATTCTTATCCATAAATTATCAATTATTTCTCCCTTTTGCCAGATCAGCTGTTGCCTATTGCCTCTTTTCTGGATATGTCTATATGCTACCACAAGTGTATAGACAATGTGCTGTTTGTTACACAGATTTTTGGTCTGGTTATCAAGAGATTTTTCCCAGCAAGGGACATCAGACTCTAGGAAAAGAAACTCGATCAACAAGTTACATTGAGCTACTCAATAATACTTTATGCCAAAGGATTTCTCCCTTGCTCAGAAAGACTATCTCCTTTTCCAAAAAGCTAGAAAATAACATTGGAGCGATTTGTTACTTCATTCATCATAATGCATTTTTACCTGTTTAGGAATACCATAATATAAGTATATATAGCTTCAATTTATAAATTATAGTTTTGATGATTTGGCAATTATGCCTTATGAAATTTTAAGTTTTATAGTAGCCCATGAATTTAAGTTTATTTATTTTTAAGATATGAACAAATCAGCAATTAGTGATTGTATTGGCAATGATGACCATCAGTCATGCAAGTATTACCATGTTGTCCTCATCTTGTAAAATCTGACTAGTAAAAAAAATTAAAAAATTATCTAAAGTTAATTGAGTTAATCAGCTAAAAGCTTTAATAAGACTAAAATAGAAGTAGGTAGTTTGACTTTCATTATCAATTACTGTTGTATAGTAGAATTAAAAATAATGAAAATTAAGTATAACAGTATAGTAAATATTCTTAAATTGCAGATCAGGGCAACAAGTTGTTCTAAAAACTGATATTTAAGTTACAATATCTCTAGGAGTGAATGTTTAATGTAGTAGTATTACAAACTAACACCACTTCCTATTACCTTTTAATGTTGCAAGCTGAAAAATTAATTTCTCTTCTCATAATTCCTTGGTGGGAGTTATGTGTTGATGGTAGTCATGCTAGTCATAGACCTTAAATATAGTTTTGAGTGTCCACTAAACCAAACAAGCTTAGAGAAAAAATTTGTCTTTGCCAACATTTTCAGTAAATAGTCTTCTGTAAGTATATTTGATCAAACTTATTGACTGGGAGTATAGAAAGCCAATGCTACAACGCAAGATATATCAAATTTGTTGTGATGGTCGTGAAGTCTGTATTTTTTTGCGAGATCAGCAGCGTTGGGTTGAAAAAGCAAAGATATTAGATATAGAGGGAGATTTAGTAACTATACGCTATGAAACAGATGAAGATGATGAAATCTGTTCTTGGGAAGAAATGGTCCGTTTAGAAAGTATAGGGGCGATTACCCAAAAATTAGCATCTGTACCAAGGAATAATATAGAACCTCTAGTATCTGAAGATTGTCCAGAAGCTGAACGGATTCGCAATCACTACCCAGAATCAAATCAGCAGGAATAATATTTTAAGATATGATATTAATTATGTATTTACTGATATTTTATCCCTAAATACAAAACCATATCTTAAATGACTGGTTGTATATAGAATAGCTTGATTAATTAGTCATTTTACTCTGTTTATTCAGTAGAAGGAAAATGAAGGGACTTAAACATAGGACAGTACCCATCAGATGTTACCCTAAATCCATATAGAGCTGAAGTAGGATTTGAGCAATGTTGTCCTCGATAATATAAACAATTACCGCAACAATCTAACTCAGGAGAAATAAAGCGATCGCCAGTCTGATAAAGAAGTTGTCGTTGAGAAATCCCTCTCATAACCAACTCTTCTCCTTGCCAACGGACTTCCACAATACCTGTATCAGCAAAAATTGGCCAACGACTATCATTTGTAATGCTCTGAGGTAAAGAAACTATTACCTCTGTTTCCAACTCAGTTAATTCTCCCTCATAATTAGTTTCAGGTAATGTAGGTACTATAAATGTATCACCAATTGGTAACTCTACCAAAACACCATTACCTGGAGAGTGGAGTTGATAACGGTTGCGTAACTCTTCAAGATTAGTCAGGTCAGCTATATAACTAGGACTGCCATGAACAAAAACTATATGTTGAGGACGTAGGTTGTGAATTAACTGTGTTGTTCCCAGTCCATCACAATGCTCGGTCAGAAGATATGTTTCAGTATGAACAAAATTCAACTCTTGTGAAATTTTTCCTGGTGTTTCAGGTACTAACACAATAAAAGAATTATCTTGATTCATAACATATTGACTCAAATCAGTATCCCGGTCTGCAATGAGAATATATGGCTTTTCTCCAGAAGGAAATTTTCCTGGCAACTGCCTAAGCACGCGCGGTCTGACCTTTTCGTCCCAAAATAAAGGTTGATGTTGAGCAAAATTTTTAACTGCTGGAGGAAATTGGGATAATAGTTGTAAATAAAGGTCACAAACTTGGGCAACTTGTTCCTCAACCCAAATGTCCAGATCGCGACCTGTGAAATAGTGATGACTGCGCAGAAGCATTAACAATTCTTGTCCTAATCCTAAAGCAGGGGTAGGCAAAATAACCGACATTCCAGAAGTAATAGCTTGATATATTCTTTCTGCAAGGTGATTTTCTAACTGTCGTCGATGTGGATAACGAGCTGTACCATAACTACCTTCAATTATTAAAACATCTGGTTTTAGTCCTCGTAAATCTCCTAAAGGTAAACCTTCAACTAAACGACTATTGGATAAAAATAAATCTCCTGTGTATAAAAGCTTATAGGTTCGATTATCTTCAGCAGTATAAGTCAGAAGAAAAACTGTTGCCCCAGGTAAATGACCAGCAGGAAAAAGCTCTACAGTTAGATCACTACAAAGTTCTATTGGTGAGTGCCAAGGTAAAGGTTGACATAAGTCAGGGATTTCAGAAACAGTAAATTTTGACCAATTGAGAGGTAAAAGTTTAGTTGTTGCTTCACTAGCGTATATTGGTAACTGTGGAAAAGCTTGATGAAGTGCAAGTAGTCCTTGAGCATGGTCTGAATGTGCGTGAGTACATAGGACAATATCTGCTGGGACCTGTTGTTTATTTTCATTAGTACTAGTTAATAATGAAATATCTGCAATACCACAGTCTAATAAAATCCGGTGTGAACCTATTCGGACCAGCATACATATTCCATCATCTCCATGACCTACGCTGTAAGCTAAACATTCTAAATTCATGACAAGGTTAACTGCTTACATTCAGGAATATTTTGATTATCAAGAATTTGAAAATTTGGCGATCTTGAACTGCAAGACTTATCAGTAGAGTACTTCATCATAAAAAATAGGTTAAGTGGGAAACCACCGCTTAAAAGACGGT
>NZ_JAAHGK010000456.1:0-5320 GCF_010672505.1 Okeania sp. SIO2B9
TCCTGATGTTAAGAAAGATGTGAGTAATGGATAGCTTTAAAAAGGGAGGCGCATACCCACAATTTTTCGGTAAAGAAACTTGAGAGTTTGTATTGGTTAAAGATAAACCAAATAATAACTAATCACCAGACTTAGCATTTAGATATGTGTTGAAGTTGAGGGTTTATTGAAGAAATCCTTAATCACAGCAAAAGCAATAATTTTACTTTTTGCTTTCAAATATAAAAAAAATATTAATTTATTGACATTAGTAATAAGTCATGCTAGCAAATCGTATAAGGTAATTACTAAATTAAAGCTTATGTCCATCAAAAATATAGCTGATTGCAGATAAGTTAATTATGAACATGTAGCAAAACCTAGAATGCTCTAATCTCCATTCTCTGTTCAGGAAAAATCTAAAAACCCAGTAACTTAATACCCGATCAAGTTGCAAATTGCTATAGATTTTGGCAGAAATAAAAAATTAAGATAGCGTAGAAAAAATAGGACTTTATCTTGTTAATGTCTAACCAAACTAAACAATAAAATTCTATTTCTCCTGACCCATTGACCACTGGTGCATATCATTCCTAACCTAAATATAAAATCCCAGCTTGTAACATCCTAAATAAAGTCTTATGTCAACCCTTGTTATTGTGGAATCTCCTACTAAAGCCCGGACTATACGTAACTATCTACCCTCTGACTACCGGGTCGAGGCATCCATGGGTCACGTGCGTGACCTGCCACCTTCTGCTGATGAAATACCAGAAAAATATAAAGGAGAAAAGTGGGCACATCTAGGTGTAAACGTAGACTCAAATTTTGAACCCCTCTACGTCGTCCCTAAAGACAAAAAGAAAACCGTCAAAGAACTTAAAGATGCCTTGAAAGAAGCTGATGAATTAGTTCTAGCCACAGATGAAGACCGGGAAGGGGAAAGCATCAGTTGGCATTTACTGCAATTACTAAAACCAAAAGTTCCTACTAAGCGGATGGTATTCCACGAGATTACCCCAGAAGCTATCCGTAAGGCGATCGAAAATTGTCGCAATATAGACGAACAGTTAGTCAGGGCACAAGAGACAAGACGTATTCTAGACCGACTTTACGGTTATACTCTCTCACCTGTACTGTGGAAAAAAATAGCCTGGGGTCTCTCTGCTGGTAGGGTACAGTCAGTAGCAGTTCGACTATTGGTAACCCGAGAACGTCAACGTCGAGCTTTTAAACAAGGAGGTTATTGGGATTTAAAAGCTAGTTTAGAACAGGCAAAAAAACCTTTTGAGTCTAAACTTGTCACCCTTGGGGGTACAAAAGTAGCTACTGGTAGTGACTTTGATGAGAATACAGGCAAAATAGCTGAGGGTAGAAATGTAGTTCTGTTGGATGAGGCTCAAGCAGAAGCTCTGAAGGAACGGCTGCAAGATAAGCCTTGGACTGTTAATAGTGTTGAAGAACGAGCTGTTAAACGTAAACCATCCCCACCCTTTACCACTTCTACTTTACAACAAGAATCTAACCGTAAACTAAGAATGGGTGCTAGGCAAACGATGCGGACAGCCCAAAGTTTATATGAACAGGGCTTTATTACCTATATGCGTACAGACTCAGTACATTTGTCTGATGAAGCGATCGCTGCTGCTCGGAGTTGTGTGGAAAAAATGTATGGTCCAGAATATCTGAGTCCCCAACCACGACAATACACTACTAAAAGTAAAGGAGCGCAGGAAGCTCATGAAGCTATTCGTCCTGCTGGTCAAACTTTCCGCACTCCCCAGGAAACAGGGTTGAGTGGTCAAGAGCTTGCTCTTTACGATTTAATATGGAAACGGACAGTGGCTTGCCAAATGGCTGACTCTCGTCAAACCCATATTACAGTTAACCTGCAAGTAGAAGATGCGGGTTTTCGTTCTAATGGTAAGCGTATAGACTTTCCTGGTTTCCTCCGGGCTTATGTTGAAGGTTCCGATGACCCAGAAGCAGCTTTGGAAGACCAAGAAGTACCTTTACCTCCTCTGAAACAAGGCGATCATCCAAATTGCCAAGAAATAGAAGTATTAGGGCATGAAACTCAACCACCTGCTAGGTTTACCGAAGCATCTCTGGTAAAAACTCTGGAAAGTGAAGGTATTGGCCGTCCGAGTACCTACGCTACTGTTATTGGTACTATTGTTGACCGTGGTTATGCCAAACTTCAGAATAATGCTTTGGTTCCGACTTTTACTGCTTTTGGGGTAACAAGTCTATTAGAAAAGCACTTTCCTGAATTTGTGGATGTTAAGTTTACTGCCCGTATGGAACAGACTCTGGATGATATTTCTACTGGTGAAGCTCAATGGTTGCCATATCTACGAGAATTTTATTCTGGAGAAAGTGGGTTGGATACTCAAATTAAGGAACAGGAAGAGCAAATTGACCCTAAGTTAGCCCGTACCATTGAATTGGATAATTTGGATGATGAACCAGAGATGACTTATCGTATTTGTATCGGTAAGTTTGGTGCTTATATTGAGGCAGAAAATGGTGAAGGTGTTGTCAAGGCTTCTATTCCTGAAGATTTAACTCCATCAGACTTAGATCCAGAACAAATAGAGAAAATTCTGAAGCAAAAAACAGAAGGTCCTGAGGAATTAGGAATTCATCCAGAAGAAGATAAACCTATCTATATAATGACTGGTCGTTACGGTCCTTATGTACAGTTGGGTGATGAGGTAGAGGGAAGTAAGAAAAAACCAAAGCGAAGCTCACTGCCGAAGGGTGTAAATATGGAAGATGTGACTTTGGATATGGCGGTAGGGTTATTGTCTTTACCTCGTACTTTGGGTGTTCACCCAGAAACGGGTTGCAAAATTCAAACTAATTTAGGACGTTTTGGTCCTTATGTTGTTCACGACCAAGGAAAGGAGGTTGGTAAAGATTATCGTTCTTTGAAAGCTGGGGATGATGTTTTGACTATTACTTTGGAACGTGCTTTGGAGTTATTAGCTCAACCTAAAAGAGCGAGGCGTGGTAGTGCTAAAGCTGCACCTCCACTCAAAGATTTGGGTAAACATCCTGAAGATGGAGAGGCTGTGGGTATTTATGATGGTCGTTATGGACCTTATGTGAAGCATGGTAAGGTTAATGCTTCTTTGCCAAAGGATACGGCTGTTGAGGATGTGACTTTGGAGCAAGCTGTGGAACTTTTGAAGGCAAAGGCTAGTAGTAAGAAGTCTACTCGAGGTAGAAAGTCTAGAAAGTCAAAGGCGGAAAATAATTAGAATTTCGGTTATATTTAGATTACTAAGTAGTATGGTGGGTAAATATTGATTAGACCTCTTGCAAAAGTATTTTTCTGATAGTGTTTACGTCAATTATTGTTCACTTTTCCTTGTTCCCTGTTCCCTGTTTCCTTTTCCCGACTTCCGCAAGAAGTCTATTGATTGAGATGAATGTTGACATCCTCCCCGGCCTAAAGGCGCGGAGATTCCTATGGAGCCGAAACTCCTCGGTAGGTTGACGTTTTGCTGGCGCAAAGCTTCGCTAACACAGACTGCTGCTACCTTGGCGGTAGTCTTACCCTTGCCTCCACGTCCGTTTTTTGTCTCGGACTGCCCGCCCGCGACTAATATGTTTATTGCTGCATTTTCATCGCGGTCTTGCTTACTACCAGGCATTGGTGAATGCGTAATGCTTTTGTCTCAAATATCTATGAAAAAACTATAATTGTACCGTTCATAAATATTTAATGGCATTACCTAATCACCAACCCCAGATTTTCTGTTGTCTTGAAGGTTGATTTTTTTGATTTCTATTAATGAACCTCCTATTGAAGCTGCCCAAGAATTTGTTAATTTTTTTTCTAGTTGATTTTTAATCAAATGTATTAGCATTCTAATTACATAAAGATTCCATGGCATTTATTTTTGTTTGCCTACTCATCCCATCTAATTCATATCAAGGCTAAAGCATCTTCGTAGCGTTGCTCTAAAATACTGTTTTTTTAATCTTCTAATTCTTGAATCATTGCTTTTGCTACATCTTTTGCGGAGTTAAACTCCATTCTGAGGCTGGTAAGTTTTTGAAGGGTAAAAATGTTCTTCTCTTGAGAGAGAATATTTTTTCCGTTTGTCATCGGGAGCAAACAAATTTCCTCTTGTTCCCTGCTCCCTACGGACGTTGTATGCAACGTCTAAATTTTTTATTGGGGTTATTTAAAGAGACATGATATTAGATAAATTTATATTGTTCCTCCCGGAGATTGCCACAGGGGTATCAACACTTTTCTCTCAAGATTAACGTCAATATTTATCCCCCTTGCAATGACATTAATAATTTGAATTATTATCTTTTTTTTCGGGTTTAATTCCCCGTAGTCTACACGGTGTTTACAAGCTTGTTGAAGTTTGTAGAAACAGTGGCAGGTTTTGACTATCCCCATCCACTTTTTCCTTCTTCCTTCTTCCTTCTTCCTTCTTCAAGGAATTTGCCAAATACGCTGATGATATTGTTCTGGATCAGCGTAAGGATCGGCTATAGAATTAGTATGGTCGTGAGTATTATTGTTATGGTCATGGTTGTGATGATGATGACCATGACCGTGAGAATGTGCTTCACCAGCAACAGTAGCTAACCGAAACTTACACATTTCACAGTTCATTTGTACTTCTCCTAACTGTGTCTCTATTTCCCTTTCTCGCAATAATTCTAATAATGTTGGATGCGCTCCCATTTCTGGCAGACAAGTCATAGAAATACCTGGATATTGTTCTTGTTGTTGAGCAGTAATATCAAATATTTTCTTGACCAAAACTCCGGTAAATAAAAAGTAAGGCAAAACAATAATACGCTTCGGTTGATATAATCTAGCTCGCCGAAAACCTTCTTCTAAACGAGGATGAGTAATGCCAATAAAACAAGTTTCAATTGTTAGATATCCACTGCCTTCCCATAACATTCGAGCTAGTTTATAAACATCTCCATTAGCATCGGGATCGCTCGAACCTCGCCCTACAAATAATAAAACTGTTTCGGAGGGATTAAAATTAGTTTCTTCTAATTCTGTGAGACGTGATCGCCACAATTCTAAAATCTTGGGAGTAATGCCAAAATGTCGCCCATAATGGAATTTTATTTGAGGATGTCGTTGTCTTGCTCGGTCTAATTCATTGGTAATATCAAATTTATTGTGGCGAGCTGCAAATAATAAAATTGGTAAAGCAGATAATTTTGTGTAACCTTGTTCTACACATTTATCTACTCCTTCTTGAATAGTTGGACCTGTTAATTCTAAAAAGCAAGGTATCACAGGTCGAGATTTATCTAAATTTTGATAAGCTGCAACAAAATCTAAGAA
>NZ_JAAHGK010000457.1:0-5318 GCF_010672505.1 Okeania sp. SIO2B9
TATTGCTTTAACAATATGGTTGGATAGTTATTTTAATCAAGTTATTTCTCAGCTAGAAAATGGCTTAACTTTTCCACAACAAATATATCTCGGTTGCACAATTTTATTATTAGCGATATTAAGCATTATTCCTTTTTCTCAAGATCTAACTATAGATAACCAATTCTACGTTAAAGGCAAAGAAATAGAATTATATGAATATTTACTAGCACAACCGAAAGATATATTAATTGCGTCTATATCTAAAGAATCAGATAATATTCCTACTTTTGCCCAACGTTCTACTTTAGTCGCCCAGGAATATAGTTTGCCTTACCATACAGAATATTATGCTCAGTTTAGTCAAAGAGCAAAAGATTTAATTCAGGCTCAATATACTTCTAATCTAGAAGAGGTTAATAATTTTATTCAGAAGTATGGAATAGATTTTTGGTTGCTCGATAAAACAGCTTATAACCCTAGATATGTAGCTGATAAAGAATTAATTCGTCAATATGATTTAGGAGAGACAATTATTTATCAACTAGAGCAAAATATGATTCCTGCTTTATCCGTTACTATTGAACATTGCACTGTTTTAACAAGTAAGAGAATAGTTTTATTGCCAACATCATGTATTCAAAATGAGTTGATGAAATTTACTCAAATTAAGTAAGCAGTCAGCTATCAGCTATCAGCTATCAGCTATTAGTTTATTGTCTGATTAAGGAGAATTCAAAGTTATACCAATTTGATAAATTTTTGCTACAAATAGCTAGGATATTTTTTAGGAGTCAGTCCTCAGGAGTCAGTCCTTAGGAGTCAGAATGAATGGCTTTAATACCAGTTTTTAGGTCTGAATTTATCTTTTTAGTCCAAGAGACATCTCCTATAAAATATTTTAATTGCCCCTATTATTCGTAATATTCTTTTTTCAAATTGGTATTACAGCATATTTCAAGTATATGAAGTACAGATATTAATATTAAATGAATGCAAGTGCGGGCAAGATGCCAGCGAGAGGTGTACCTCACGCTTGGTGGAATCCGCTGTATGTTTGCGCAGCATTCCACAGGAAATGCTGAATGCTAATAGCTGAATGCTTACTTTATACCAAGCTTTATATCAACGAAAGTATTATACCAATTCCCATACATTCATACTATACTTTCGATGCGACTTCAGTTATTAAGTAATAATAATGATTCAGTAATGTTTGTAAGGATTATCGGCATTAATCCAAAATATCTTATGCCTTTTAACTCTACTCCCTACTCCCAAGGAGATGTCGTAAAACTTTTGAGAAATGGTGTTAGGTCAAATTTTCTCATCTACAACCCACCATCTATTTCCTCATATTCAAAACCAAATATAAGGGTAGCAATAATAATTATTAAAATCCTCAAACTTGATGATTGTAATTATCCTAAATTACAGCGCTTTTCAAATTGATGAACTATAGCAATGTGCGCTGGCATATTTACAAATTACAGGAACTGTCGAATAGATAAAAGTCTTATATTATCGGTTTTTTCTTCCCTCTGTTGCCTGTTGCCTGCGCACAGCGCTATACCTCTTCACACATCAAACCTTGTAGTTCCATGGAACTTCCCTACTGTGGTCTACCCAAATCAAAACCGCTGTAACCATTTTAATTATTGTTAAAAGGATTATTCCAACGTTCGCCATATCCACGATTAAAACTATTATTACGTCTGGAAAAAGGGTTATTAGAAGGATTTGATGGTAAGTTTTGATTTACCTGATTAGGATTAACTCCATAGTTATATTGCTGTTGCTGATTTTGCGGATATCCTTGATTACTATAATAGTTAGAAACTCTTCCGTTATTAATCCCATTTACTCCATTTTGATTATTAGCTAAACCATTAGGTACTGTTGGTAATGGCGGTAAATTTGGATTAGCAGGTTGCCGTTGAAGAGAATAGTTAGATCCTGGTGAATTGCTGGGGTTATTGTTTTGATTTGCCGTTCCCGATCTATCTGTATAATAAGGTTTTGGTTGATTAATATTTATGGGTGGTAAAGGTGAATTAAAATTATTGTTTTGTGGAGATTGATAACTGTTGGATGTTGAAATTCCAGGAAAAGGAGAAGGTCTAATATCTCTAGGTTTTATCTCAGTAGGATAAAGGTTAAAATTATTTGTTTGAGACTGAGAATTTGAAGATGCTTGGGATTGATTTTTAGAGCGCTGGTAATCATCCAAAGCATTCTGTAATGCATTTGCAGGTTTTTCCTTTTTTTCTTCCCGATCGCTTTCGTCTAATATATTGAGACTACGTAACAGAGGAGATGTTAATAATTGAGAGTTGTCTAATTTATTTTGAGGAGGAAGATTATTGGTTGTTGTTTGAGGTTGAAGGTTCGTTAAATTTTCTTGAAGTTTTTTAGAGTTTTTTGGTGGTTCCGATTCATTTTTGCTTTCTCCTTTTAACCTGTTTAGTAAAATTTTCTCAGGAATTACTGAGGAATTAAATTGAAGATTTTCATAATTTTTTAAATCCTCTACTAAAACTGAAGAACTGTCAATATCACTAATAATAGAAATTTCTTCAGGAGATAAATTGTCAATTATAATATTTCCGCTTGTTACTGAATAATCATCTTCAACAGTTAACCATTCTGGATGGACTGTTAATTCCCAAACAAATAATAGCACTAAAGAAGCTACAGCAATTGGCCCCCAAACTAAAGGTTTTGTCAGATGACGAAATCTGCCTCGGAAGTAGCGTATGGAATTGGGTAATTTTTTGGGATTAGACATAGGTTTTGTTTTTTTATTAATTGTTTTTTCTCTAACATTAATCTGCTTTCTCGTTATAACTAGAAAATTTTATTTTTTGAGACATACACTAAAATTTTTTCAGATATAGCGCTGTGCGCAGGCAACAGCTCATCTGGCAACAGGCAACAGCTCATCTGGGGGAATAAATTGCCTATAATATAAGATTTTAGCTATTGGACATCTCCTGCAATTTGTAAATATACCAGCGCTCATTGCTATATTAGGAAATTTTTTAGGCCAGCATAATATTTGTAGCCAATAATAACTTTTGTTTCATTGTTTAGTAATCGAACTCAAAATCTGAAAAAGTTGCATCAGATGAGCAACAATAAACACACATACTATGATTTATAGCTCAAGAACTTTTTTTCAACTGTTAATTACTAAACTGCCTACCACCTAAATTTTCCCATTATAAATACCTTGAGCAAATACTAATATTATTTGAGGTAACGAGATAAACTGACTTCTAAATCAAAATCGCTGTAGCATGAATTTGATGCCCAGATTCATCAAAAAATTTTTATATTTCTGGGTAAGCATATTCTAGCACAACACAAATCAGCTCAAATGAACAAACAGGTTAAATTACTACAAAGTAAAGAAGAGTTAATCGAGCAAGCTTTAGAAATTTGCTTGGCTAAAATGCAAGAGGCCATTTCACAGCGAGGCCAATGTACTATAGCTTTAGCAGGTGGTAATACTCCAAAACCCCTTTATGAGTCCATAGCAACTCAAAATCTACCTTGGGATAAAATTCATGTCTTCTGGGGCGATGAACGCTATGTAGCTCCTGACCACCCAGATAGTAACCAAAAAATGGCTAGGCAAGCTTGGTTAGACCGAGTTCCCATACCACCGACAAATATTCATGCTATGCCTACAGGAGCTGGAGACCCTGAAGCTGATGCTGATAGCCATGATGCTCATTTGCGAGAATTTTTTCAGGTCTCACCAGGAGACGTTCCTAGTTTTGATTTGATTTTACTGGGAATGGGTGGTGATGCCCATACAGCTTCCTTATTTCCCCATACAGATGCTTTGCAAATCAGCGATCGCCTCATTACTGTAGGGAATAAAGATGGCCAACCGCGATTAACTTTTACAGTTCCACTAATTAATCAGGCTAATTGCGTCATATTTCTAGTTGCTGGTGCAGATAAACAAGCTGCATTGGATCGAGTATTTGCAGAAAATGGGGATGAAATGAAATATCCTAGTCGCCTGATTCAACCTCAAGGGGAACTAAATTGGTTACTAACTGGTGTTAATGTTTAAGCAGTGAAAAGTAATATCATGTCCGGTTGAACAGTGATAAATAAATAACTGCCGACGAGGAGTCAGGAGTCAGGAGTCAGGAGTCAGGAGTCAACCCACCCCTAACCCCTCCCAGGAGGGTAAGGAAGAGGAAGAACTGGAGTTGAAGGAGAAAGTTTTTTTATAACTAATTATCCGGACATGATATAAATTCATACCTATCCTACCTAAAATTTCAATCCTTCATTGGTTAAGTGTTAGGTTGAGGCAAGGAAAGTAATAGAATACTTCATATATTTCTACTACAAACCTAACTATCTAAAGCCTAATACTTGTATAGCAGTCGAAGGAAAGGGCGCGGACAAATTAAAAGTTTAAAAGTCAGACAACGTAAGATTTTTAACTTCTTCGGTCCTTCCTACTTCGGCTCTTCCTTCTTTCTTCTGTTCTGACTCCTGACTCCTAAGTAATTAAAATTAATATTATACACGCTCTTCACCAACACCCAAATTAACTATACAATACAATAGAATTAGGATTACTATAGAATCTGAAAGTTAAATATAATTATGATTCTTATGTCGGTGTTTCGATCGTCTGGCCGATAACGAGGAGTATATCAATGATTGTCTGTCCGAATTGCAATCATCAGAATCCTGATGGAGCAACACAATGTGAAGCTTGCTACACTCCCTTACCTGTAACTATGAATTGTCCTAACTGTGGGGCAACAGTTCAAGTTGATGCTGCCTTTTGTGGTCAATGTGGCTTTGATTTGAAAGCTAGTACTGGTACAGATGAAGGTCAAGTTTTATCTCAAACCGATCCAGCAGTGATGCCAACCATAGTATCACCAGTATCTGGTACGGATGCAGGTATGCCTTCAGAAGATATACCTGATTTATATTCACCAGATCCATTAGTGACTCCAGAACCTATAGTAGTGTCTGGTACGCCAAACTTAGAAAAATCTAGCAATATTAATACTCCAGTTCCTACTGAGGAACCCCTACAAACTATTAATGCTATTAATACTCCTGAAGTAACTCCTCCATCTCCTACGGTCGGAACTCCAATTCCGGCCAAGACCCAGTTACAAAAACAGTCTGCCAAGTTACTTCATATTAGAACAGATACAGATATTGAATTACCAGTTAATTTATCTGTAATTCACATAGGTAAGCCTAACGACCGAGTACCACCAGATATTGATGTTTCTGGATTTCCTGATTCTGAGGTGGTTTCTCGTAGTCATGCTGATATTAGAGTAGAA